>CAYTTU010000119.1:0-3943 GCA_964440905.1 uncultured Acidimicrobiia bacterium
GCCAGGGCGGCGTCGAGGTCGGTCACCTGGATCGCGATATGGTGCAGCCCCGGGCCGCGCCGCTCGAGAAATCGCCCGACCGGCGTATCCGTTCCGAGCGGGGTCAGTAGCTGAAGATAGGAACCGCCGAGTGGGACCATCGCTTCCTCGACCCCCTGATCGGCGATGACCTCACGGGTGAGCGGTTCCACCGCAAACAGGCGAGAGAGCGTGCCCAGCGCCTCATCGAGATCCCGGACCGCGATCGCGGTGTGGTGCAGGTTGATCGGGAGCACCTCGGAGAATCTAGCCCTGCGTCGTCGACCCCGCCCGAGCAGAATCACCTGATGTTCGACGACCTGCTCGCCGCCAATGTCCGCTACCGAGAGCGGTTCCACGACTCCGGGGTTCCCGGTGTTGCCTCCCGCGGACTGGCGGTACTCACGTGCATCGACTCCCGGATCGATCCGCTTGCCATGCTCGGCCTCTCCCCCGGCGACGCCAAGATCGTGCGCAATGCCGGGGCCCGGGTGACCCCCGATGCCCTGCGCTCGCTGGTACTGGCCACCGGGTTCCTCGGGGTGACCCGAATCATGGTGGTGGCCCATACCGACTGCGCCGTCGTCGGCACCACTGACGAGTCGATCAGGGCCCGTTTGGCCGAAACGGGGGTGGATGCCGCAGGATGGGAGTTCCTCGCCACCACCGACCCGGCGGCCGCGGTGCGCACCGACCTCGCTCGCATCGCCGCCTGCCCGCTCATACCCCCGGGGGTCACCCTCGGGGGGTTCATCTTCGACGTGCACCACGGATCGCTGATCCGCGTCGAGTGAGGGGTTGGGCCATTGGCTCACACCTCAACCTCAGTGTTCGTGGGGAGCTGCGGGTTCCTCGGGTGCCTCGAGCCGGGCCAATCGGCGCGTGCGGCGCTCACTGAACACCACCGCCGCAGTCAACAACAGGGCGATCACCGCCAGCGAGAGGTACGTGTCGAAGTGGACCCAGTTGGCGATCGCCATCTTGACGCCGACGAACACCAGCACCGCACCAAGGCCGTGGGACAAGTAGTGGAACCGACCCCGGGCGGTGGCGAGCAGGAAGTACATCGCCCGCAGACCCAGGATCGCAAACGCATTCGAAGCGAACACCAGGTACGGCTCGTGGGAAACCGCCAGGATCGCCGGTACCGAGTCGACGGCGAACACCACGTCGGTCAGTTCCACCACGACCAAGGCGGCGAACAGCGGGGTGGCCATGCGGCGCCCCCACTTGCGGGTAAAGAACCGATGGCCGTCGTATTCGGGAGTGACCGGCATGATGCGCCGCACCAGTGCCATGGTCCTGTCGGCGCCAGAGCCCTCGTCGGCCCTGTGCCGGAAGACCTTGAAGCCGGTGTAGATCAGGAACACTCCGAACAGGACCATCACCCACTCGAACCGGCTGATCAGCGTGGTCCCACCCACGATGAACGCGGCGCGCAGCACCAGGGCGCCGAAGATCCCCCAGAAGAGCACGCGATGCTGGAACCTGAGCGGTACTCCCAGAGTGGTGAATACCAGCGACCACACGAACACGTTGTCGACGCTCAGCGACTTCTCGATGAGATAACCGGACAGGTACTCGCCTACGGCTTCGCCGCCGAACTGCCACCCGACGAACAGGGCAAAGCTGAGCCCGCACGCCACCCAGCCCAGAGACTCGAAGAGGGCCTCTCGCGGGCTGGGCTCATGGTCGTCGCGATGCCGAAAGAGGTCGATGGCGAGCAGCACCAAGATCACGGAGAGCAGTAACCCCCACGACCACGCGGTGTCGTTGATCGACACGAAACGCTCCCGAACGGTGTCGGCGTAGAACATGGGTGCGGAATGGTAGAGGGGAGGCAGGAGACCGGAGACCGGAGACTCGAACGGGGCGGCATCCGGCATCCGGCATCCGGCATCCGGCCTCCACCACGCGAGGCCGTACCATCCGGGCATGCCCACCGTCATCATCGGCTTTGCCCGCACCCCGATCGGCCGCTTTGGAGGAGGACTGCGACCGATGGCCGCGGTCGACCTCGGTGGTGTCGCCATCGCCGCGGCACTCGAGCGGTCCGGCCTGGGCGCCGATCGGGTGGACGAGGTGCTGTTCGGTCACGTCATCCAGGCGGGTACCGGTCAGATCACATCGCGCCAGGCGGCGGTGCGCGGCGGGATTCCGATGACGGTGCCGGCCACCACGATCAACAAGGTCTGCCTGTCGGGAATGACCGCAATCGCCCTCGCCGACAAGGACGTCCGTCTGGGAGAGGCCAAGTTCGTGGTGGCCGGAGGGATGGAGTCGATGAGCAACGCCCCCTACCTGGCGCCCGATTCCCGCTGGGGGGCGCGGATCGGCAATGTGGAGATGATCGACTCGATGAACCGCGACGGCCTGTGGTGCGCCTTCGATCACTGCACCATGGGGGAGTCGTCGGACCGTAAGAACGCCGCCCTTGGGATTGGACGCTCCGAGCAGGACGAGTGGTCGGCGGAGAGTCACCGCCGCGCCGCGGCCGCGTCCATCTCCGGGCACTTCGCAGCCGAGATCGCACCCGTGCCGGTGCCGCAGCGCAAGGGCGATCCCGTGGTCATCGCCGCCGACGAGGGGATCCGGCCCGATACCACCGCCGCCTCCCTAGGGGCGCTGCGCCCTGCGTTCCAGATGGATGGCACCATCACCGCCGGAAACGCGTCACAGATCTCCGACGGCGCAGCCGCGGTGATCGTTGCCGACCGCGACGCCGCAGACGCCGCAGGTCTCCCTGTGGTCGCCACGATCCTCGGTTACGGCCAGGTGGGCGGCGACGATGCCACGCTGCACGACCGCCCCGCGGAAGCGCTGCGTATCGCCCTCAAGAGAGCGGGAATGGCCCCAACCGATCTCGAACTGGTGGAGATCAACGAGGCCTTCGCCGCGGTCGCCCTGTGGTCGGCACGTTCGCTCGGAATCGACCACGATCGGGTCAACCCCCACGGCGGGGCCGTGGCCCTGGGTCATCCACTCGGTGCCACCGGTGCCCGCATCGTCGTGACCCTTATCAACGCATTGCGTTCCCGCGGCGGAGGGATCGGGGGGGCAGCGCTGTGCGGCGGCGGAGGGCAGGGCGACGCCCTGATCGTCGAGGTGGCTGGTTGATCGAGCCCACCCGCAACCTGGCGCTCGACCTTGCCCGGGTGACCGAGGCGGCTGCGATGGCCGCGGCGCGGCATCAGGGCCGGGGGGACAAGGAGGCGGTGGATCGCGCCGCGGTCGATGCGATGCGCCACATCCTCCAGACCATCGACATGGACGGGGTGGTGGTGATCGGCGAGGGCGAGAAGGATGCTGCCCCGCGCCTCGCCAATGGCGAACGAGTGGGCAACGGTGAGCCGCCGCAACTCGATGTTGCCGTCGACCCGGTGGATGGGACCGCACTGACGGCCGACGGCGGGCCGGGAGCCCTGGCGGTGATGGCCCTCGCCACCCGCGGCGCGATGCTCGCTCCCGGACGATTGGTGTACATGGACAAGATCGCTGTCGGCGAACCTGCCCGGGGAAGCATCGACCTCGACGCCCCGATCGCCGAGAACCTCGACCGGGTGGCCCGTGCCTTGAACAAGGACGTCGCCGACCTCACCGCCATCATCCTCGACCGTCCCCGCAATCGGCGCCATGTCGAGGCAGTGCGCGCTGCCGGCGCCCGGATCCGGTTGATCCGCGACGGAGACATATCGGCTGCCATCGCCACGGCGGTGCCGGACAGCGGCATTGACATCCTGCTCGGCATCGGCGGCTCGCCGGAGGCGGTGACCGCGGCGTGCGCCCTGCTCTGCATGGGCGGGGAGATGCAGACCAAGTTGTGGCCGCGCGACGAGGGCGAGCGCCGCTTTGCGGCCGATGCCGGTCTCGACCTCGAAAAGATCCTCGACCTCCGCGGGCTGGTCGACTCCGACGACGTGTTCTT
>CAYTTU010000120.1:0-3029 GCA_964440905.1 uncultured Acidimicrobiia bacterium
GAGAGATGCGCCGCCAGCCGTCCCGAGTAATCGACCGAGCACCGCGCCACGATGAGTCGCATGGGTTGAGGCTATCCGGCCTAGCGGCCGGGTAGCCGACTCCCGACGCCCGACGCCCGACACCCGACTCCCGACGCCCGAGAGATACGGAAGGTCTCGGGCCTCCGGTATCCGGCCTCCGGCATCCGGCCTCCTGGCACAACGGGTAGCGTCCCCTCAGTGTCTGCTCCCGTCACCGTCGCCGTCATCCCCTGCGCCGGCGTCGGGTCGCGCATGCAACCCGCCACCCGGACGGTCCCCAAGCCGTTGATCCCGGTGGTGGATCGTCCGGTGATCCAGTACGTCGTCGAGGAAGCAGTCGCCGCCGGAATGACCGAGTTCGTGCTGGTGGTCGACGACCGACCGGGTGATCCGGTGCTGGCCCACTTCACCAGTGGCGACCCGCTCCCCGGCCTGGAGGCGGCCCGATTCCAGTCGGTGGTGCAAGACGAGCCGCGGGGCCTGGGTGATGCGGTGCGGCGCGCCCGCAACCTGGTGGGCGAGCGGCCATTTGCCTGTCTGCTCTCCGACATGTTCCCCCGGCCGGGAAAGGGCTTCACCGACCGTCTCGTCAGCATCTTCGATGGGCGGCCGGCGATGGCGCTGCGGAGAGTGGAACCGGAGTACTTCGACCGCTACGGGATCGTCACCATCGGCGAGAACGTCACCGGTGACGTGGTCGAGGTGGAGTCCGCGGTGGAGAAGCCGGGAGCGACGGCGCCTTCCGATCTCGGCATCCTGGGCAGATACCTCTTCGGACCGGAGATCTTCTCCGACCTCGAATCCCTCACCGCAGGAGCGGGCGGGGAGATCCAGCTCACCGACGCCATCGATCGCGCCGCACGCCGCAACGGAGCCTTGGGCTTGATCGTGGGCGACGACCTGCTCGACGTGGGTCGTCCCGCCGGACTGCTCGAGGCAACCGCAGTCGTCGGTCTGTCCCGCCCCGACCTCGCCGACGACTTCCGCCGTGCAATGCGGCATTTGATGGACTGAGGAATAGTTCAGAGTTTGGAGTTCAGAGTTTGGAGTTCAGAACTCAGAGAATCCATCGGACTCCAGACTCCAAACTCCAAACTCCAAACTCTCAAATGACCTTGTCACTCTTTCCCGAGAGCTGCCGGATCACATCGAGCTGGCCGGTGTGATACGTGTCGTGGAACCAGCCGAACATCACCTGGGCGGCCCGGGTGGCGGTGCGCCCATCGCCGGTGGGCAGATCCTCGGCCATGAACTCCGCGGTGGCGCCGCGCAGCACCGCCCCGAGGCGCTCCGCGGAGGCGCCCAAAGCGATCAGCAGGTCAGTCAACGCCACCACTCCCGGCCCTGCGGCGCGCACCGGGTCGCTCTCACGCCGGTAGCGGTCCCCGGCGGAGCCGAAGACCGGATCGGCTCCGAGCACCCGCAAAATGTCGTCGCGGGTCGCCACGATGTGTCCCAGCACCCAGTTGAAGCAGTTGGTGTTGTACCCCGACTGGCGCAGCGAGTCCTCGTGGGTCAGCCCCTCGGCGTGGGCGACGATCACCCGATCGTTCCTGGCGAAGCCGCGTGCGATCAACTCCGGATACATGAAGCGAGGCTACACCTTGCCATCTGTCATCTGTCATCTGCGCCGCCGGAAGGCGGCGCATCGGTAGCCTGGCCCGAGGATGCACTGGATCGGCGACCGGGTGGCGTGCTGGGCATCGCAGATCGATCCGGCGACACTGGCCCAGGCGGAGCGCATGGCGCGGCTCCCCTTCGTGATCGGACACATCGCCCTGATGGCCGATGCCCACCTCGGCAAGGGGGCGACGGTGGGGTCGGTGATCCCCACCGCGGGAGCGATCGTCCCCGCTGCGGTCGGAGTCGACATCGGCTGCGGCATGATCGCGGTGGAGACCGACCTGGAGCGGCGCCACCTTCCCGGCGACCTCGGTCCCCTGCTCGGCCGCATCGCGGCCGCCATCCCCGCCGGGGTCGGCCGGGGACACGAGGGGCGCAGGGTCGGAGCGGATTGGCTGCGCTCCCACCCCAACGAAACGGTCACCCGGCTCGGGCTGGAAGATCGCGCCGCCGAGCAGTTCGGCAGCCTCGGCGCCGGCAACCACTTCGTCGAGGTGTGCCTGGATGGAGCCGACACGGTGTGGGCGGTGCTGCACTCGGGCAGCCGTGGTGCGGGCAACCGGCTCGCCGAGGAGCACATCGCCACCGCCCGCCGCGCCTGTCGGGGCGAGCAGCTCCCCGATCCGGACCTGGCCTTCCTACGCGAGGGCACCGGTGATCTCGCTGCCTATGTCGAGGACCTCGAGTGGGCCCAGGAGTACGCCTTCGCCAACCGCCACCGCATGATGGATCTCCTGCGGGCGGCGATCGCCGCGGCCGCCGGGCGATCCCCGGCGGAGGTACGCCGCATCAACTGCCATCACAACTACACCACCCGGGAGCGGCATCTAGGAAAGGACGTCTGGCTCACGCGCAAGGGCGCCATTCGGGCCGGAACCGGCGATCTGGGGATCATCGCCGGGTCGATGGGAACACCGAACTACATCGTGCGGGGCAAGGGCAATCCGGTGTCGTTCGAGTCCTGTGCTCACGGCGCCGGACGGGCCATGAGCCGCGCCCAGGCGAGGCGCCAGTTCTCGGTGTCCCAACTCGACGCCGCCATGGGCGATCGAGTCTGGCTGCACCAGCATGCCGGGGCGCTGCTCGACGAGTCCCCGGGCAGCTACAAGGACATCGATCGGGTCATGGCCGACCAGGAAGACCTGGTGGAGATCGAAGTCAGGTTGGACCAGATCGTGAATTACAAGGGAACCTGAAGACGCCCGATGCCCGACGCCCGATGCCCGACCGGACGGACATCGGACGGCTCTTGTCGGGAGCCGGGAGTCGGGAGTCGGGAGTCGGGAGTCGTGGGGGGGGGTGGGGGGGGGGGGCCGGACAACCCCCCACCACACACAGACAAGCCCAGAAAGCCCGGGGAGGGGACCGCCGCCCGCGCGTGGTGG
>CAYTTU010000121.1:0-3052 GCA_964440905.1 uncultured Acidimicrobiia bacterium
CGAGCTGATCCTGGGGGTGCGCCTCCCCGAGAACGTTCCGGGGCGCCAGGCCTTTGCCAAGGTCGGGGTGCGCAACGCCATGGTGATCGCCATCGCCTCGTGCTGCGTGGTGCGCGCCGATGACGGCACCACCCGGGTGGCCCTGGGATCGGTCGGCCCTACCCCGATCCGCGCCCGACGCGCCGAGGAGATGATCTCGGCGGAGTCTCGCCCGTCTCCGGCGGCGCGCGCCGAGTTCGCCCGCCTCGTCGCCGAGGAGATCCGGCCCATCACCGACCATCGCTCCACCGCCGAGTACCGGCGGCACGCCGCGGGCGTTCTCGCGGCGCGGTTACTCGATCGGGTGGCATCGTGATCCGCCTCACGGTGAACGGCGAGTTGCGCACCGCCGAGCCCGCGGGAACCGAGAGCCTGCTCACGGTGCTGCGTGAGCAGCTCGGCCTCCCCGGGGCGAAGAGTGCCTGTGAGCAGGGTGAGTGCGGCTCGTGCACCGTGATCCTCGATGGCGAGCCGGTGTGTTCGTGCCTGGTGCTCGCCGCCGACGCCGACGGCACCACGGTGCGAACCGTCGAGGGGGTCGCTTCCCCCGGCACACTGGCCGCGGTGCAGGAGGCGATGCTCGGCGCAGGCGGCGTGCAGTGCGGCTTCTGCACTCCGGGAATCGTGGTGGCCGCAGACCACCTCTTCACCACCAACCCCCACCCCGATGGCGACGAGATCCGCGAGGCGCTGGCGGGCAACATTTGCCGGTGCACGGGTTACGGATCGATCGTGCGCGCCCTCACCGCCCTGTCGGGGGAACTGCCATGACCACCACCGTCCGCACCACGGTGGAGCGCGGTATCGGGGTTTCAGTACCCCGGCCCGACGGCATTCCCAAGCTGCGCGGCGAGTTCGCCTTCTCGTCCGATCTGGAGATCGACGGGATGCTGTGGGGAGCCACCACACGAAGCCCGCACCCCCGGGCCCGGATCGTCTCGATCGACATTGCTCCCGCTCTGGCGATGCCCGGGGTGCGAGCGGTCCTCACCCAGGAAGACGTGCCCGGCCGGCGACACTTCGGACTGGAACACACCGATCAGCCGGTGCTCGCCGACGGCGAGGCGACCTACTGGGGCCAGCCCGTGGCCGTCGTCGCCGCCGAAGATCGGGAGACGGCACGCCGCGCCGCCGAAGCGATCGCCGTCGAGTACGAGGTGCTGGCACCGGTGGTCGATCCCACCGTGGCGCGCGCCGCTGGAGCCACCTATCGAGTGATGGAGATCGTCAACGGCGATCCGGTCCGCGGTGCCGTGGTGGTGGAGGGCGAATACGAAGTGGGGATGCAGGATCAGGCGGCGCTGGGCACCGAGGCGGGACTCGCCATCCCCGATGGCACCGGGGGTGTCGACCTGCACGTCTCCACCCAGTGGCTCCATGTCGACCATGACCAAGTGGCGGCGTCGATGGGACTCGAAGCCGGTCGGGTTCGGCTGCACAATGCCGGGGTCGGGGGCGCCTTCGGGTCGCGCGAGGACATCAGCCTCCAGATCCATCTGTGCATGCTGGCTCTACACACCGGGCGACCGGTGAAGATGGTCTACGACCGCACCGAGTCGTTCGCCGGACACGTCCACCGCCACCCCGCCCGCTTGCGCTATCGCCACGAAGCCGACATTGATGGCACGCTGGTGAGGGTCGAGGCCGACGTGCTGCTCGACGGCGGTGCGTACGCCTCGACCAGCTCGGCGGTTTTGGCCAACGCCTGCTACTTCGCCGCCGGGCCCTACCGGGTGAAATCGGTGCACGTCACCGGTGCCGCCGCTCGAACCAACAATCCCTCGGCGGGAGCGATGCGCGGTTTCGGGGCGGTGCAGGTGTGCTTCGGATACGAGGCGCAGATGGATCGCCTCGCCGCCGCACTCGGAATGGACCCGGTCGAGTTGCGCCTCCGGAACGCTCTGGCGACCGGGGATCGCATCCCGACCACGGGACAGGAGATCGTCGGAAGCCTTCCCACCCGCGAGGTCATCGAGTCGGTGGCGGCGATGCCACTACCCGACCCCGAACCGTCCGACGACCCGCGACGACTGCCCGGCGGCACCGGACTCACCACTCCCCGCGCCATGGTGCGCCGCGGGGTCGGCTTCGCCGTCGGTATCAAGAACCTGGCCTTCTCCGAGGGATTCGACGACTTCTCCGAGGTGAGGGCGGCGATCACCGCCTCCGGCCTGGAACTGCACACCGCGGCCTCCGAGAACGGCCAGGGGATGATCACGATCCTGGAGCAGATCGGCCGCAGCGCCACCGGCATCGATCGGGTGACCGTCGTGTTCGTCGACACCTCGCGCATCGGCTCGGCCGGATCCACCTCGGCCTCTCGCCAGACCCAGATGACCGGCGGGGCGGCACTGCGCGCCGCCACTGCAGTACGCGAGGAGGCATTGCGCCGCAGCGGCGGCGACCGTCTCGACGATGCCGGAGTATGGCGCGGTGATCGGCTCGTCACCTCGTTGTCGGACCTGATCGCGGCGGATCCGATCACCCACCTGGAACGCTTTCGCCATCCCCCGACCGCCAAGCCCGACGCCCAGGGGCGCGGTGACGTCCACGCCGGGTACGCGGTAGCGGCCCACCGCGCCGTGGTCGACGTCGACCCGGAACTCGGCCTGGTGCGGGTAGTGCGGATCGATACCGCCCAGGATGTGGGACGCGCCCTGAATCCACTGTCGGTCCTCGGCCAGATCGAGGGCGGGATCATGCAGGGAGTCGGCCTCGCCGTGATGGAGGAGATCGTTCTCGACGACGGGGTGATGAAGAACGCTTCCTTTACCGACTACCTGCTCCCCACCTTCGCCGACGCCCCCGACGTGGAGGCGATCCTCATCGAGCAGCCCGACCATTGGGGACCGTTCGGGGCCAAGGGGGTCGGCGAGCCCCCCACCATCTCCTCGACCGCGGCGGTGGTGGCGGCGATCCGCAATGCCACCGGCAAACCGCTCACCCGGGTCCCGGTACGACCGCAGGACATAGCTCTGGGAAGTCCCCAGTTGCCAGTTACCAGTTACCAGCC
>CAYTTU010000122.1:0-3538 GCA_964440905.1 uncultured Acidimicrobiia bacterium
TCGGATTCTTCAGGCTTTCCTAAGCCCCTGCTCAGGCGCCCCCAAACCCGGTTCGGGCATCTTTAAGGCACACCGATACAAGGAGTCTCGATGAAGAGGTTGTTCACCGGAGTGGCCGGGGTGCTGTTGGTGGCGTTCGCCATCGCATTCATGGCGTCAGAGGCCCAGGCCGATACCGTCACCCAGGCGGTGGGGGAGGCCGGCACCGTCACCTTCACCATCGACGGCAACAGCGTCGCATTCGTTGGCGCCGATCCGGCCGATGGCTGGACCTACACCGTCGACCGCGCCGACGGCGATCATCTCAAGGTCACATTCCGTAACGCCACCGGCGCCGAGATCGAGTTCGAAGTCGAGGCGGGCGGGTCGGGGACGTCGATTCCCGGCGAGACCACCGGCATCACCTTCGACGACGACGATGATGACGACGACACCACCTCCACGTCGTTCGGTGACACCACCGGCACCACCATCGACGACGATGACGACGACGATGACGATGACAACTCGGGTCCTGGCTCGGGTGATGACGACGATGACAGTGATGCCAACTCGGGTCCCGGCTCGGATGATGACGACGATGACAGTGATGACAACTCGGGTCCTGGCTCGGGTGACGACGACGATGACAGTGATGACAACTCGGGTCCTGGCTCGGGTGACGACGACGATGACGACGACGATGAGGACGACGACGACGATGACGACACGTCCACGTCGACCACCAGTACCACCATCGCTGGCTGACCTGCGCTCCAGTGCTAGACCCCGGGGGGCCCGCACGGGCCCCCCGGACGCGTTCTAGGCGCCTCCGAGGCGCACCTCGAGGCAGGCCCCACCGAGGTCTGAACGGGTCACCGCCAACATCCCACCACTGCGCTCGGCGATGCCGCGCACGATGTCGAGGCCGAGACCGGTGGAGCGCCCTCCGCTGGTCCCTCGCCCCACCGCGGCGGGATCGAAACCGGATCCGCCGTCCTCGACCACGATTCGGGTGCCCGGCCCCACCGTCACCCGGATCGGGGTGCCGGTGGGAGTGTGGGCAAACACGTTCTCCAGCAGGGTGTCGAGCACTGTCGCGGCCTGCCGCGCGGTCACCGGGGCGGGCAGTAGCCGATCGGGGATCGTCACCCTGAAGTCGCGGCCCTGCTCGGCGGCGAGCACTCCCCAGAAGTCGGTACGGTCCCGGGCAACCGTCGCGAGATCGGCACCCAACGGATCGGTCTCCCCTCGGTGGCGCGCTTCACGGATCACACCGTCGATGGCGGTCTCGAGGTCGGTCACGTCGTCGAGCAGGGTGCGTCGCAGCATTGGGTCACGTACCGTCTCGACCTGGAGCCGCAGAGCGGCCACCGGGGTGCGCAGGCCGTGGGAAATGTCGGCGGCAGCCTCGCGCTCCGCCTGCAGCAGTGCCGCAAGTCGCTCGGCGAGGTCGTTGAACGCAATGCCCACCGCCACGATCTCCGGGGGACCCGACGGCTGCACCCGCACCGTGGGGTCGCCGGAGCCAAGGGCAGCGGTGGCCCGCCGCAGCGCCGCCACCGGGTCCACGATCGCCCGGCCGAGACGATCCGAGGCGGCGACCGCCACGACGACTAGGAGCGCTCCGAGCAGTCCCAGGGAAAGCCATGCCTGGGTCACCCCGCGGTGCAGTTCCGCCTCGGGCACATCGGCGCGCACCACCAGGACCTCGCCCTCGGTGAGCACCGGAACCAGCACCGCTGCCCCGGCCTCGGTGCGTGCCGTGAACGCAGCACCCTGGCGGGCGACGGCAACGTCCGGATCCCCGGGCACACCGGCGCCGACGATGGTCTCGTCGGCGAGGAACACTCCCACCCCCTGCGGGGCTCCGAACGCACCAAGCACCGCCGCCACGCCGTCGGGGGTGAGCGGCTCGGCGGCGAAGGCCGAGGCCACCGCGAGTGCAGTGGCGACGGACCGCGAGTCGGACTCGGCGCGTGACAGTGCCCGCTCCTCGGCCTGGCGCCGTACCAGCAGGCCGAGCGGAACGACGAAGGCGAGAACGATGAGCAGCGCCGTGCCCAGGGTGACTGCGGCGAGCCGGCTTCTCACGCGTCCGGCTCGACCAATTTCACGCCGACCCCGAACACGGTGCGCAGGTAGCGCGGACTGGCTGCAGTCTCGCCCAGCTTCTTGCGCAGCCACGACAGATGCACGTCGACGGTGCTGTCGCTTCCCCCGTACGGCTCCCGCCACACTTCGGCGAGAAGCTCACGCTTCGACACCACTTCCCCCTTGCGATCGGCCAGGTGGGCCAGGATGTCGAACTCCTTGCGGGACAGTTCCAGCGGACTCCCGTCCAGGGTTGCCGACCGGCCCTCGAGGTCGATCGACAGCCCCCCCACCACCAGCGGACTGCTGGAGGCGGCGCCTCCCGAGCGGCGCAGCACGGCCTTGATCCGGGCCTCGAGCTGGTCCACCGAGAACGGCTTGGTGAGGTAGTCGTCGGCACCAGAGTCGAGCAGGGCAACTATTCCCGGCTCATCGGTGCGGGCGGTGGCGATGATCACCGGTACCGCGCTCACGGCGCGGATCATCTTGAGCACCTCGGCGCCGTCGACGTCGGGTAGTCCCAGATCGAGGACGACGACCTCGGGTCGATCCTCGAGGGCGGTGGCCAGGCCTTCGAATCCGGTGCGCCGGGTGTCGACGGCGTGGCCCCGTTGCGCCAGGGCCTTGGCGAGACGCTCGCGGATCTTGGGGTCGTCCTCGACGAGCAGGATGCGGGCCATAGACCAGACGATAGGTCGGCCGGTTCGCACCCCCCGCAGTCTTGAGGATTCCTTAAGACCCGATTGCGGCGGGCATTGCCCCCAAGCAGCGCACAATGGGGTCATGCTGCGCAAACTCGGGGTGGTGGTGCTGTGGCTGCTGGCCGCCCTGGGCACGGCGTCGCTCACCTACGCCGCGGTGTCCTCGGCGGGCAGCGCCGTGGGAGAGAGTCCCTCACCACCGGTCGCCGGGGCCGACATCGCCGCTCGTATCGCGACCACCACCACCGGAGCCGACGCCACCGTCACTTCCACCTCGCTGCCGCAGACCACCGCGGTGCCACCGAGTATGCCCGTCACTCCGACCACCGTTCCGGGTGGCGCGACCACCACCACAGTGGCGACCACCACGGCCACCACGACGGCAGCCGCCACCACCCAGCACTGGAAGACGGTGCCCGGGGTCGGCACGGTCGGCGTGGCGGTCTCGGGGGGATCCGTGACCCTGGTGTCGGCCACCCCGGTCGCTCCGTACCAGGTCGACGTGGAAAATGGCGGACCAGAGAAGGTGGAGGTCGAGTTCGACTCCGAGGCCGCCGAGTACCGGGTACGGGCGGAGATCCGCGACGGCCAGTTGGTGTGGGATGTTGAGCAGTCCGGCAGCAGCGGGGGCGATGACGACGGGGACTGACCGCACCCCGCGGTAACCTCCCCTCCGTGAAGCGTCTCACCCCTGTCGTCGGTTTGCTGCTGGCACTTTCCGCCTGCGGCGACGACGGGGCAACTCCGACCTCGAGCGCGACCAC
>CAYTTU010000123.1:0-3461 GCA_964440905.1 uncultured Acidimicrobiia bacterium
GGCATGCCCCCCACCGGGGGGATGGGCATGGGCATCGACCGGCTGGTGATGCTGCTCACCGACCACGCCTCGATCCGCGAGGTGCTGCTGTTCCCGCACCTGCGCGAGGAGTAGGTCAGAGTTCAGAGTGTCCGATGCCGACTCCAAAACTCCAAACTCCAGACTGTCCTCAGGCCCTCCGCGCCACCGCCACCCGCTGTACCAGGTACTCGCCGAGTGCGGTGAATACGGCGGTCACCTCGCCATGGGGCATTGCGGCCACGGCCGCGGCCGCCTGTTCCATGCGGCGGTCGGCTTCGGCGAGAGCACGGTCGAGGTGGCCGCCCTGGCGGACGATCTCGATGACCTGTTCCACCGCCGTGTCCGGATAGGGCTTGCCGCCGGCGAGCAGCCGACGCACCTCGTCGCCGCGCGGCCCATCGATGGCGTCGAGCACCGGCAGCGTAAAAGTTCCCTCCCGGATGTCCGAGCCGGCGGGCTTGCCGAGGAATTCCTCGGTGGCGCTGAGGTCGAGCACATCGTCGGTGAGCTGGAAAACCATTCCCACCTCGTGCCCCCAGCGGGTGGCGGCGTCGACGGCCACCGGGGAGGCGCCGCCGGCGATCGCCCCCAGTCGTGCCGAGGTCCGGATCAGGCTGGCGGTCTTCTTCTCGATCACCGCGAAGTAACCCTCACGGGTCTGGTCGAGCCTGCCCCCGAGCTGCAGCTCCAGGATCTGGCCCTCGCACAGCAGGGCGTAGGTACGGGCCAGCAGGGCGACTGCCTCGGTGCCCAGCGGGGCGGCGACCTCGGAGGCTCGGGCGAGGAGGAAGTCCCCGGCGAGGATGGCGATCGTGTTGGTCCAATTGGCGTTCACCGAAACCGTGCCGCGGCGGCTGTCGGCCTCGTCGATCACGTCGTCGTGGTACAGGCTCCCCAGGTGAACCAGCTCCACCGCCACCCCGGCCTCGATCGGGTGGTCGCCATCGCCCCCACCCAACTCGGCAGCCACCTGCGCCAGCATCGGGCGGTAGCGCTTGCCGGCAGCGAGGAGGTGCTGGGCGATGTCGGTGAGGAACGAATCCTCGGAGGTGGTCACCTCCCGCAGCCGCTCCTCGACGCGGTCGAGCCGCCACCACACGCGGTCGATGGGCACCAGTTGGCGCATCGGGGGGAGTTCCATTGCGGGGGGAGTGTACGGGTGGGTGCTGGTGAACCGGCCCGGGGCCCGGGCGTTGGAGTTGCGAGTTGAGAGTTTGGAGTTCAGAGTCGGATCCCGGGGCTGGACTCCAAACTCCAAACTCCAAACTCCGAACTTGGGACCCAGCCGACGGCTCTCGCCTTGACCTCGGGAACATTCCGACCGATACCCCGGTTGGGGACGACTGAGTTTGGAACTCACCCATCGCTATAGTCGCGAAGGCGCCTCCGGTGGATACTTCCGGGAGCGCCATTGCAGTCTGAGGGAGACGAAAGCCGTGTTCGAGCGCTTTACCGACCGGGCCAGGCGAGTGGTCGTCCTTGCGCAGGAAGAAGCCAGGCTCCTCAATCACAACTACATCGGCACCGAGCACATCCTGCTCGGGCTGATCCATGAGGGTGAGGGCGTCGCCGCCAAGGCTCTCGAGTCGATGGGCACCTCGCTCGAGTCGGTGCGCAACCAGGTGGTCGAGATCATCGGCCAGGGCGCCCAGTCGCCCAGCGGGCACATCCCGTTCACGCCGCGCGCCAAGAAGGTCCTGGAACTGTCGCTCCGTGAGGCGCTGCAGCTCGGGCATAACTACATCGGCACCGAGCACATCCTTCTCGGCCTGATCCGCGAGGGCGAGGGCGTGGCCGCCCAGGTGCTGCAGAAGCTCGGCGCCGAACTCCACAAGGTTCGCCAGACGGTCATCCAGCTGCTCTCGGGAGTTCAGGGGAGCGAGGACGCCCCCGCCGAGCCCTCTTCCGGCACCCGGCGCGGCTCGCAGGCCTCGGGACAGGGCGAGGGCTCCGGCTCCACCGTCCTTGACCAGTTCGGTCGCAACCTCACCCAATACGCCCGGGAGCACAAGCTCGACCCGGTGATCGGCCGGCAGCGCGAGATCGAGCGGGTGATGCAGATTCTGAGCCGGCGCACCAAGAACAACCCGGTGTTGATCGGCGAGCCCGGGGTGGGCAAGACCGCGATCGTCGAGGGTCTCGCCACTCGGATCGTGGAGAACAACGTTCCCGACACTCTCAAGGGCAAGCATCTCTACACGCTCGACCTCGGGGCGCTGGTGGCGGGTTCTCGGTACCGCGGGGACTTCGAGGAGCGCCTCAAGAAGGTGCTGAAGGAGATCCGCACCCGCGGCGACATCATTCTCTTCATCGACGAGATCCACACTCTCGTCGGTGCCGGCGCCGCGGAGGGCGCCATTGACGCCGCCAGCATCCTCAAGCCGATGCTGGCCCGCGGCGAGCTGCAGACCATCGGCGCCACCACGATGGAGGAGTACCGCAAGTACCTCGAGAAGGACGCGGCCCTGGAGCGGCGCTTCCAGCCGATCAAGGTCGAGGAGCCGACCGTTGCTGAGACCATCCTGATCCTCAACGGTCTCCGGGAGAAGTACGAGGCGCACCATCGCGCCTCCTACACCGACTCGGCGCTGGTGTCGGCCGCCAATCTGGCTGATCGCTACATCGCCGATCGGCACCTGCCCGACAAGGCGATCGATCTGATCGACGAGGCGGGCAGCCGCATGAGGATCCATCGCAAGGCCCCCACCGCGGAGCTGGACGACATCGAGAAGAAGCTCACCGCGGTCCGCAAGGACAAGGAGGCCGCGGTGCAGGCGCAGCAGTTCGAGCGCGCCGCACAGTTGCGCGATCGTGAGCGCTCGCTGGTCGCCGAACGTACCGACCAAGAGTCGCGGGTCGGGGAGACGGAGGGGTTGCAGGCCTCGATCATCGACGAGGAGCAGATCGCCGAGGTTCTCGCCCAGTGGACCGGAATCCCGGTGCAGTCCCTCACCGAGGAGGAGACCGCCAAGCTCTTGCGCATGGAAGACGAGCTCCACAACCGCATCGTCGGCCAGCACGAGGCGATCCAGGCGGTGAGTCGTTCCATTCGGAGGACGCGAGCCGGCCTCAAGGATCCCAAGCGTCCCGCCGGGTCGTTCATCTTCCTCGGCCCCTCCGGAGTGGGCAAGACCGAGACCGCCAAGGCGCTTGCCGAGTTCCTGTTCGGCAACGACAACGCCCTTATCCAGCTCGACATGTCGGAGTACATGGAGAAGCACACCGTGAGCCGTCTGGTCGGTTCGCCCCCGGGCTATGTCGGCTACGACGAGGGCGGCCAGCTCACCGAGGCGGTGCGCCGCAAGCCGTTCTCGGTGGTGCTGTTCGACGAGATCGAGAAGGCCCACCCCGACGTCTTCAACACGCTGCTTCAGATCCTCGAGGACGGCCGCCTCACCGACGCTCAGGGTCGCACGGTGGACTTCAAGAACACCGTGATC
>CAYTTU010000124.1:0-9672 GCA_964440905.1 uncultured Acidimicrobiia bacterium
TGGAGTCACCCGCGATGGATGATGAGCTCAAGCCGATCGGCGCCGGCCTGGAGCGGCTGTTGCGTGACATGGGCATGCCGCGGCTGGTCGACGTGGGCCGGCTCGGCGAGGAGTGGCCGGAAGCAGCCGGAGAACCCTTCGCATCACTGGCCCGGCCGGTGTCATATCGGAGTGGCGAACTCGTTCTGGCGGTCGATGACGGCGTCGCCGCCAGCCTGCTCAAGTACCGCATCGGCGACCTGGTTGACCGCCTCTCCCAGCGGTACGGGCCGGGCACGGTGACTGCCGTTCGCATCACCGTCGCGCGGTCGAAAAAGGGCCTCTGACCAGGGGTTTTGCCCGCTCGTAGGGGTCGGAATACGACCGTCCGGCGACTAAGATCACAGCGATGTCGGCAGCATTGGGCACCGGCCTCGACACGGTGCCGTCCGGTGCCGTGCCGAACCCAAATCGAGGAATGTCTCGCTAGGCGCGACCCGGTTGAAGGAGTTGTGTGGCAACCAAGAGTACGTCCTCGTACGGGGCCAAAGACATCACGGTCCTGGAGGGACTGGAGGCCGTTCGTAAGCGGCCAGCGATGTATATCGGGTCCACCGGACCGCGGGGACTGCACCATCTGGTGTGGGAGGTCGTCGACAACGCCGTCGACGAAGCGATGGCGGGCTATTGCACCCGCATCGACGTCACCATCCATCCCGACAACACGGTCACCGTCAAGGACAACGGCCGCGGCATCCCGGTGGACAGGCACGAGAAGACCAAGCAGTCCGCGCTCACCACCGTTCTCACCACGCTTCACGCCGGAGGCAAGTTCGAGTCCGGCGCGTACACGGTCTCCGGCGGACTCCACGGCGTAGGAGTCTCCGTGGTGAACGCGCTCTCCTCGGAACTGCACGTCAACGTCATTCGTGACGGATTCAGCTGGGATCAGTCGTTCAAGCTGGGTAAGCCGGTGGCAATCCTCAAGAAGGGCAAGCCGGCGAAGAAGTCCGGCACGACCGTCACCTTTCGCCCCGATGCGGCGATCTTCAAGGAGACGGCGGTATTCGACTACGACATCGTCGCCTCGCGCCTGCGGGAGATGGCGTTCCTCAACAAGGGCCTCGAGATCCGATTGGTCGACGAGCGCCCCGACGGGTTGTCGGACACCTTCAAGTACACCGGAGGACTCGTCGACTTCGTCAAGCATCTCAACTCGAAGCGCGAACCGTTGCACGCCCACGTCATCGCCTTCGACGAAGTCGGTGAGGACGCAGAGCTCGACGTTGCCCTGCAGTGGACCACCGGGTACAACGAGAACGTCCTCTCCTTCGCCAACAACATCAACACCATCGAGGGCGGCACCCACGAAGAAGGGTTTCGCAAGGCCCTGACACGGGCCATCAACGACTTTGCCCGCGACCGGGGGATGCTGAAGGAAAAGGACGAGAACCTGGTTGGCGAGGATGTGCGCGAGGGCCTCACTGCGGTGGTTGCGGTGAAGCTGCGCCAGCCGCAGTTCGAGGGGCAGACCAAGACCAAGCTGGGCAACACCGAGATTCGCTCGTCGGTCGAGGTGGTTCTCAACAAGCTGCTCCCCGAATGGCTGGCCCGCTATCCGGGCGAGGCGCGCCAGATCGTGGACAAGTGCACGCAGGCGTCGCGGGCGCGGCTCGCCGCACGTGCCGCACGCGACCTCACCCGACGCAAGAGCCTGCTCGAGTCGTCAGGACTCCCCGGGAAGCTGGCCGACTGCTCGTCGCGCGAGCCGGCGGACAGCGAGCTCTTCATCGTGGAGGGGGACTCGGCCGGCGGGTCGGCCAAGCAGGCTCGCAACAGCGAGTTCCAGGCGATCCTTCCCATCCGAGGCAAGATCATCAACGTCGAGAAGGCGCGCCTTCCCAAGGTGTTGGAGAACAACGAGATCCAGGCACTGATCACCGCGATCGGTACCGGCATCGGTGACGAGTTCGAGGTGAACAAGGCGCGCTATCACCGGGTGGTGATTCTCACGGACGCCGACGTCGACGGCGCCCACATCCGCACGCTGATCCTCACCTTTTTCTTCCGCCACATGCGCGACCTGATCGAAGCGGGCTTTGTGTACATCGCCCAACCGCCGCTGTACCAGGTGCGATCCGGCAAGGAGTCGGTGTACGCCTACTCGGATCATGAACTCGAGGAGGTCAAGTCGCGGCTCAACGGCAAGAAGCCCTCGATCCAGCGTTATAAGGGTCTGGGCGAGATGAACGCCGACCAGCTGTGGGAGACCACGATGGATCCCGGGGCGCGGGTGCTGCTTCAGGTGGGGCTGGAGGACGCCTCACTCGCCGACGACATCTTCTCGGTTCTCATGGGCGACGACGTCGAGGCGCGGCGCAACTTCATCCAGCGCAACGCCAAGGACGTGAGGTTCCTGGACTTCTGATGGGGAATCGTCGCCCGTCGCCCGTCGCCCGTCGCCCGCAGAACGACGTACCGCGCGCGGGCAACGCAGGCTTGACGAGTCGGGAGTCGGGAGTCGGGAATCGGGCGTCGGATCATGGTTGACGACCAAGACCCCCGCGGCCGCGTCGAAATCATCGACATCGAGCAGGAGGTCAAGGCCTCCTTTCTCGAGTACGCCATGTCGGTCATCGTGTCGCGGGCATTGCCCGACGTGCGTGACGGCCTCAAGCCCGTCCACCGTCGCATCCTGTTCTCGATGTACGACGCCGGAATCCGGCCGGGCACCCCGTTTCGCAAGAGCGCCCGCGTCGTGGGTGACGTCATGGGTTGGTTCCACCCCCATGGCGGTGAGGCGATCTACGACGCCATGGTTCGGCTCGGGCAGGACTTTGCCAGCCGCTATCCGCTGGTCGAGCCCCAGGGGAACTTCGGCACCGTGGACGATCCGCCGGCGGCGATGCGATACACCGAGGCCCGGTTGGAGAAGCTGGCGATGCACCTCCTCGACGGGATCGACGAGGACACCGTCGCCTTCGAGGACAACTACTCGGGCGAGCGGCAGGAGCCGACGGTGCTCCCGGCGCGGTTTCCCAATCTGCTGGTCAACGGCTCGACCGGGATCGCGGTGGGAATGGCGACCAATATCCCCCCCCACAACCTCGGTGAGGTGATCGACGCCACCCTCCACATGCTGGAGAACCCCGACGCCACCGCGGCGGCGCTCACCAAGTTCATCAAGGCGCCCGACTTCCCCACTGGGGGATACATCGTGGGCAACAAGGGGGTCAAGGACGCCCTGCTGACAGGACGCGGCTCGGTGAAGATGCGCGCCGTTGCGGAGATCGAGGAGGTACGCAAGGGGCGCACCGCGATCGTGGTGACCGAGATCCCGTATCAGGTGTCGCGCGACCGGATCATGGAAAAGATCGCCGAGTTGGTGCACGACAAGAAGCTCACCGGGATCGCCGACTTGCGTGACGAGTCGGATCGCAACGGCACGCGGATGGTCATCGAGTTGAAGCGCGACGCCGTGCCCCAGGTCGTGCTCAATCAGCTCTTCAAGTTCACCCAACTCCAGGAGAACTTCGGCGTCAACATGGTGGCTCTGGTCGATGGGGTGCCGCACACCCTCAACGTGGCCCAGATGATCGGGTACTACATCGACCATCAGATGGACGTGGTGGAGCGCCGCACCCGTTTCCGCCTCGCCAGGGCCGAGGCCAGGGCACACATCGTCGAGGGCCTGTTGATCGCCTTGGACAACATCGACGAGGTCGTCGAGATCATTCGTAGCTCGACCGACACCGACGAGGCTCGCAGCACCCTGATGGAGCGCTTCGAGCTGAGCGAGATTCAGGCGACGCACATCCTCGACATGCCGCTGCGCCGCCTCACCGAGTTGGAGACCTCCAAGCTGCGCGAGGAGCACGACGAGCTACAGAAGCTGATCAGGTACCTCACCGGACTCCTGAAGAGCCCTGCCAAGAGACGCACTTTGATCGGTAACGAGCTCAAGGAGATCAGGGAGAAGTTCGCCGACAAGCGCCGCTGCCGGATCATTCCCGACGACGGCGACATGTCGCTCGAAGACTTGATCGCCGACGACGAGGTGGTGGTCACGGTCACCGCCAACGGCTACGTGAAGGCGGTCAATGCCTCTTCCTACAAACGGCAGGGAAGGGGAGGGCGCGGGGTGAAGGCGGAGACCCTGCGCGAGGACGACGTCATCCACCATGTGGTGCACACCACTGCCCATGCCTTCCTGCTGTTCTTCACCAACCGCGGGAAGGTGTATCGCATCAAGGCGCACGAGATTCCCCGCAAGGAGCGCACCGCCAAGGGGGTGCTGGCGCAGTCGGTGCTGCCGCTCGAGCCCGACGAGGCGATCGAGGCACTGATCGACACCCGCGACTACGAGACCTCGCGCTACCTGGTCATTGCCACCAAGCTCGGCCAGGTCAAGAAGACCGAGTTCAAGGAGTACGAGAGCCGCAATGCCGCTCTTGTGGCGATCCGTCTTCAGGACGACGACGAGGTGGTGGCGGTGCGGACCACGATGGGCAAGAACGACGTGCTCATGTTCACCGCAGGCGGCTACGGGATCCGCTTCAAGGAGACCGACATCAGGGCGATGGGCCGTGACACCCAGGGGGTGAAGGGCATCAAGCTGCGGGGTGGCGACCGGGTGGTGTCCGTCACCTCAGATCGCGACGGGGCGGAGGTGTTGGTGCTCACCAGTGGCGGTTACGGCAAACGCACCAAGGTCACCGAGTTCCGCCGCCAGACTCGCGGCGGCATGGGCGTGATCGCCCTCAAGCCGACCAAGGCCCGGGGTTCGCTGGTGGCCGCCCGAGCCGTTCCTCCGAAGTCGGAGATCTTCGTCACCTCCACCGACGGTGTGGTGATCCGGATTGCCACCGACACCGTGTCCCGCCAAAAGCGCGAGGCCGGCGGGGTGCGGGTGATGAACACCTCGCCCGGTGCCGAGATCTCCGCATTCGCCATGGTGCCCCCGGAAGCGGAAGAAGAGTGAGTCCTGAGTCCTGAGTCCTGAGTCCTGAGTCAAGAGCCCTGAGCCGGAACGGGGACGAACGGTGCCGTTGCGCGACTCATGACTCATGACTCATGACTCATGACTGGTATTCCCCCGCAAACCGCACTCTGACCGGTACTCTGTCGTCGTGGCTGTCCAACGCGTCCGGCGGGTGATCCGCAAGGTGGATCCGTGGTCGGTACTCAAGGTGTCTCTGGTGTTCGACGCCATCATGGCCCTCATCTTCGTGCTTGGCGGCGTCATCTTCTGGGCGATCTTCGTCAATGCCGGCATCCCCGAGAAGATCAACGAGCTGGCCCTCCTCATCGGCCTGGAGAACGGCATCAACATGGAGGGTGCGGTCTACTTCAGGATCGTGGTGTTGCTCGCTGTGGTCTGGACCATCGCCATGACCGGGTTCTTCACGCTCGGCGCTGTGGTCTACAACCTGATCAGTGATCTGGTCGGAGGCATCGAGGTGGTGGTGCTCGAGGAGACCTCCGGGCCGATCCTCACTCGCCCGGTGCCCTCGCTGTCGAAGGGACGCCCGCCCGACATGCCGCGACGCCCGATCCTGCCGGGGCCGAAGGCGAGCGATCCGATGGTGGGAGAGAAGGCGAGCTGACGGAAGTCGTCAGTCTTCAGTCCTCAGTCTTCAGCCAGAGGGTCCATCGGCTGCTGACGTCGATCTCCGCTTTTCGCGGTTTGACTGACGACTGACGACTGACGACTCACTCCGTGTGCGCCGCCACTCCGAGGCCGACACCGAGCGCTCCTTCGAGGAAGGCCACCGCGGCGTCGGCAGGCTGGTAGGCCCCCGGAGCCAGGCTGCCCCCGGCTACGACGAGGATCCCTGCCGCCAGCGCGATCGCCTCGAGGTGCTCCCGCTGATCGGCGACCCCCACCAATCGCTGCACCGTCTTGCCATTGCGCCGGGCAGTTACGGTCACCGAGGCGCCCGCCCAGGAACCACCGATGGGGACCTCGACTCCGGCCGCCACCGGACGACCCCAGCGGGCGCCGACCGGGTCGGGGAATCCGACGGCCACCCCGCGGCGCAACGCCTTGCCCGGGACTGTCCAGGCGACGGTGCTCTGCACTGGAGCGTCGGAAGCGAGCCGTTCGTGGGCGCCCAGGGTGGCGGCGAGTCCGCGCAGGTCGGCGCCGGTCAGGAGGATCCGGCCCGCCGCACCGAATCGCCCGGCAACCTCGGGATCGACCGCGGCTGCGGTGACGCACGACAGCCCGTCCTCGACGGCGATGGCGGCGAGAGCACTCGGCTGCGGGTCGTCGGTCACCAGCACGTCGAATCCGGAGAGGCTCGAGATGCGCGTGGTGCGGCGATCGGCGGTGAGGGTGCCTCCGCCATAGACGCCGAGAGCGGTCAGTGATCGTTCGGCGAGCAGGATCAGCCCTGCCCGGGTGCCGGCCTCGCCGAGAGAGTTGACGGCGACCCGCATCAGAGCGGGGTCCACTCGCCCCGCATCCGCGGCGCCACCTCGGTGCTCCAGCGCCGGGCGGCGGCAATGCCGGCAGCGGCGACAAGGGCGATGAGCACCAGGCGGACCGAGCGGGGCATGTCGGGAGGGTAACCAGTTGCCGGTTCCCAGTTGCCAGTGTCGTCCGTCGGGTATCGGGTATCGGGTGTCGGGTGTCGGGTGTCGGGTAGCGGGCTTCGGGTATCGGGTATCGGGCGTCGGGTGTCGGGCGTCGGGTGTCGACCTCTCCCGCCGCCTACACTCGCCCCAGCGGTCCAACGACCGCATGGCTCAGTGTCCAGCGAAGTCCGGTGCGAATCCGGCGCTGTTCCCGCAACCGTGAAGCCCCCTCGGGGGACGAGTCGGGTCGCCTGACATCGGGCCGGTTTGGAGGCCTTCGGAGGAAGGGTCGCCGCCGTCGGGCACGACACCTCCTCCTCGGATCACGAGGAGGTTTTTTCATGAGGAGACCGTTTGCGGTCCTTGCCCTGGTCGGGGTTCTTGCCGCGGCATGTGGTGACGATGCCGTGCCCGGTGACGCCGACTCCGGGTTTCCGCGGGATGTCGCCGGCATCACGCTCATCGAGCCGCCACAACGTATCGTTTCGGGGTCGGCCACCCATACCGAGATCCTGTTTGCCGTCGGCGCCGGATCTCAGGTCGTGGCGGTGGACGCCTTCTCCGACTACCCAGTCGATGCGATCGCTCTGCCCCGCGTGGATGCGTTCAATCCCAGCGTGGAAGGATTCGCCGCCCTGGATCCGGACCTGGTGATCGTCACCTTCGACCCCAACGATCTGGTTGCCGGCCTCGGGGCCCTCGGGATTCCGGTGTGGGTGCTCGATGCCCCGGAAGACATCGAAGGGGTGTACGGCCAGATTGCCGAAGTCGGGGAAGTGACCGGACACGGTGAGGAGGCCACCGCCTTGGTCGCCCGAATCCGGTCGGACATCGCCGCCATCGTGTCCGCACTACCCCAGCCAGTTCGGGCGACCACCTACTACCACGAGCTCGATCCGTCGTATTTTTCGATCGGGTCGGACACTTTCCTTGGATCGCTCTATGGGTTGCTCGGGCTCACCAGCATTGCCGACGCCGCCGGTGGCGGTTACCCGCAGCTGTCGGCGGAGTTCATCGTCTCCGCGGATCCCGACTTCGTATTCCTGGGCGACGCCGATTGCTGCGGCCAGACCGCGGAGACGGTGGCGTCCCGCCCGGGGTGGGAGTCGATGTCCGCCGTCACCGGAGGGCGGGTGGTCGTGGTCGATGAGGCCCTGGCATCGCGGTGGGGCCCCCGGGTGGTGGATTTCCTCGCGGTGGTGGCCGCCGCGGTGTATGGGGAGGACTCCTGAGTCGGCGCCGAATACCCCGTCCCGCTCTGGCCATCGCCGTGGTGGTGACTGTCGCCGCCGCGCTGGCCGGCGTGATGATCGGTCCGGCGCCACTGGAACCCGGCCGAGTGATTGCGGCCTTGCTCGACCGCCTCCCGCTCATAGGAATCGAGAGCGGACTCGATGCGCGTCAGGAAGCCATCCTGTTCGATCTGCGCCTGCCCAGAGTGGTGCTCGGCTTGCTGGTGGGTTCGGTGCTGGCGGTATCAGGCGGCGCCTATCAGGGCGTGTTTCGCAACCCGCTGGCCGATCCCTACCTGCTCGGGGTGGCGGCCGGAGCCGGTCTCGGCGCCACGGCGGCGATTGTCACCCTGGGCGCCGGTTCGGCGCTGATCGGGTTGGCGGCGTTCGTCGGCGCATTGGGCGCGGTGGTGCTCGCCTACGGACTGGGTGCGGCAGCCGGGGGAAGGCGAACCGGGGCCACCCTGATACTTGCCGGGGTGGCGGTGGCGGCCTTTCTCACCGCGGCGCAGACCTTCGTTCAGCAACAGAACACCGACGTGATCCGCGAGGTGTACTCGTGGATACTGGGGCGCCTGGGGACTGCAGGGTGGCGCGAGGTGGGACTGCTGGCGCCTTACGCCGCGGTGTCGATCGTCGGGATCGTGCTGCACCGCAGGTTGCTCGATGCAATGGCGGTGGGAGAGGAGGAGGCCCGCACCCTCGGGGTGCGTCCCGATCGGGTGCGGGTCGCGGTGGTGCTCGCCGCCACCCTGGGTACCGCCGGGGCAGTAGCGGTGAGTGGGCTCATCGGATTCGTCGGCATCATCGTTCCCCACACGGTTCGGCTGTTGGTCGGAGGCTCGTACCGGGTGATCCTTCCCCTCAGTGTCTTGGGCGGCGGTGCGTTCCTCGTTCTGGCGGATCTGGGTGCCCGCACCCTGTTGAGCCCGGCCGAGGTGCCCATCGGGGTGGTCACTGCCCTCGTCGGCGGGCCCTTCTTCTTGGTGGTGCTGCGCACCTCGAACCGGGAGGCCGAGCGATGAGTCGCCTCGAGGTGCGAGGGTTGCGGGTCCGCTTCGGCGACCGTGTTGCCGTCGGCGGGGTGACGGTCACAGTGGGGTCGGGCGAGTGGCTCGGCGTTATCGGCCCCAACGGATCGGGCAAGACCTCCCTGTTGCGCGGAGTGGCGGGAACCGCCCCCCACGAAGGCGAGGTGCTCGTTGACGGGGCCCCGGTATCGGGCCTGGCGCCGCGGCGCGCCGCCGCCACGATCGCAATGGTCCCGCAGCACCGCGTGCTCCCGGAGGACATGACCGTGTTCGACTACGCCATGCTCGGGCGCATGCCCCACACCGGGTATTTTGGGATCGAGGGAGCCAGTGACGTCGCCGCCACTCGCGCCGCCCTCGATCGCCTCGATGCCACCGACCTGGAACGGCGCAGGCTGGGCACGCTCTCGGGTGGCGAGCGGCAGCGCGTGGTTCTAGCCCGGGCCCTGGCACAAGAGGCCGGGGTGCTGCTGCTCGACGAGCCGACGACCGCCCTCGACATCGGGCATGCCCAGCAGGTGCTCGACCTGATCGATCAGCTGCGCCACGAGCGGGGCATGGCGGTGGTATCGGCGATCCACGACCTCACCTTTGCCGCCCAGTACGCCGACGAGTTACTGCTGCTCGATGCCGGGATTGTGGTGACCCTCGGTCGTCCTGAGGAGGTGCTCACCGAGGCCGCCATTTCCCGGTTCTCGGGGGCGCGGGTCCAGTTGCTGCGGGCACCCGATGGTGCGCCGGTCATCGTTCCGCGACGCTGACTACCCCGTTACGGTGATCGCCCCGGTCATCTGTGGATGGATGGCGCAGAAGAACGCGAATTCGCCTGCCGTGTCGAAGGTGAACGAGAA
>CAYTTU010000125.1:0-6305 GCA_964440905.1 uncultured Acidimicrobiia bacterium
GGCTCAGGCCGCTGCGCTGGGTGTCGAGTTCGGGGCCACCCCGAGCGTCGATGCCGACATCGACAACTGCAAGCTGATCGCCCTTACCGACGAGCAGGGTGGGTTGGACTGCTGGAACGACCTGGACAAGAAGTTGATGGAAGAGATCGTGCCGTGGATTCCGTATCTGTGGCCGAACATCATCACCACGATTGGCCCGGCGGTCACCGCCTGGGACTTCGACCAGTTCTCCGGCGTCACCGCCTTCTCCAAGGTGGCGGTGGATCCGTCCCTGCAGAACTGACCTGACGGCGATCGGGGCCGCCTCGCTTCGGCGGGGCGGCCCCTTCGCCATTCATGAGTCCTGAGTCCAGAGTCCAGAGTCAGGACGTTCAGACCGCTGACTGGTGACTGTTAACTCGTAACTGGCAACTGGCTTCCGACCACGAGGTGGACCCGCGATGGGCAGATACATCGCCCGACGACTGTTGTGGGTGCTGCTCGTCGTCCTCCTCGTCACCTTCTTCACCTTCGTGATCTTCTTCGTCATCCCGCCGGTGGACCCGGCGGTGCTGTTCGCCGGTAGAGCACCCAGCGAGCGACTCATCAACCAGGTTCGCGAGGCCTTCGGCCTCGACCGGCCGTTCTGGGTGCAGTACGGCCTCTTTGTCAAGCGGATCTTCCTCGGCGACGAGTACGGCTGGCCCGGGTTCGGCTTGTCGTTCATCACCCGTTCCCCGATCCGCGAGCAGTTCATCGACCGGACCTTCGTGACCATGCAACTGGCGATCGGGGCGGCTGTGGTGTGGCTCGTGATGGGCATCACCATCGGCATCACCTCCGCCCTGAAGCGCGGGCAATGGCAGGACCGCGTCAGCATGGGTTTTGCCCTCTTCGGGGTGTCCGCGCCGGTCTTCTGGCTCGGATTGATGGCGCTATACGTCTTCTGGGAGAAACTGCACTGGCTGCCGGGGACCGGGTACGTCCCCATATCCGAGAGTCCGACGCAATGGTTCCTCCACCTCCTGCTCCCGTGGGTGGTACTGGCACTGCTATTCGCGGCCTTCTATGCCCGCATGGTGCGAGGCAGCCTTCTGGAGACCTTCGGACAGGACTGGATGCGGACCGCCCGAGCCAAGGGACTGCCGGAACGCACCGTGGTGGTCAAGCACGGTCTGCGCGCCAGCCTCACGCCGGTGGTGTCGATGATCGGGGTCGATCTGGGGACTCTGCTCGGCGGCGCCATCATCACCGAGACCGTGTTCAATCTGCCCGGGCTGGGCACCTACGTCGTGCGATCGGTTCAGTCCGGTGACATCCCGGTGATCATGGACGTGGTGGTGTTTGCCGGGCTGGCCGTCGCCTTGATGAGCCTGGTGGCCGACATCCTCTATGCAGCGCTCGACCCTCGGGTGCGGTACTCATGACAGGACGCGGCGAGGTCCTCCTTGAGGTCAACGACCTCACCGTGCACTTCTCCACGGTCGACGGCGTGGTCAGGGCGGTCGACGGCATCTCGTTCGACATTCGGCGCGGCGAGGTGCTCGGGGTGGTGGGCGAGTCGGGCTCGGGCAAGAGCGTGTCCTTTCTCACGGTCATGGGCCTGGTCAACTCCCGTCAGGCGGACATCTCGGGCGAGGTGGTGTTCAAGGGCCGCAACCTCCTCGAGTTGCCAGCCGACGAAATGCGCCGGGTCCGGGGCAAGGAGATGAGCATGGTCTTTCAGGACCCGATGACCTCCCTGCACCCGATGTACCGGATCGGCGACCAGATCGCCGAGGCGGTCCTGGCCCACGAGAAGGTCTCCAAGAAGGCGGCGGCCGACCGGGCGGTGGAGATGCTGCGCAAGGTCGGCATCGCCAAGCCCGAGGAGGCAGCGCGGCGCTACCCCCACCAGTTCTCCGGCGGCATGCGGCAGCGGGCGATGATCGCCATGGCGCTGGTGCTCGACCCGGATCTGCTCATTGCCGATGAGCCCACCACCGCCCTCGACGTCACCGTGCAGGCTCAGATCCTCGACCTGATCGACACCCTCAAGACCGAGTTCCACGCTGCCATCGCCCTCATCACCCACGATCTCGGCGTGGTGGCGGAGCACTGCGACGACATCCAGGTGATGTACGCCGGCAAGATCGCTGAGACCGGAACGGCCCAAGAGCTCTTCTACGAGGCCCGCCATCCCTACACCTGGGGTCTGCTCCAGTCGATCCCGCGCCTCGACGCAGTGGGCACCGAGCGTCTCAATCCGATCAAGGGACTCCCGCCGTCGCTGATCCAGGTCCCCTCGGGGTGCGCCTTCCATCCTCGCTGCCCCTACGTGATGGAGATCTGCAAGACCGACATTCCCCTCTTGCGTGGTGACGGGTCTCATGCCGAGGCGTGCCACCTCACCGGGGCCGAGAAGGAGCGCATCTTCCGCGAGAAGGTGACGCAGCGCACATGACCACGACGCAGACCCCGCTGCTCCGGGTCACCGGGGTGAAGAAGTACTTCCCGATCACCCGGGGGATCGTGTTCCAGAAGAAGGTCGGAGACGTCCAGGCGGTGGATGGAGTCGACCTGGAGATCTTCCCCGGCGAAACGGTGGGACTGGTCGGCGAGACCGGCTGTGGCAAGTCCACCCTGGCGCGAGTGATCACCAAGCTGCACGAGCCCACCGCCGGGAAGCTGGAGTTCGACGGCGAGGACTACACCGGGTACTCCCGAATGCAGATGCGGCCACTGCGCCGCCAGATGCAGATCATCTTCCAGGATCCCTACGCCTCGTTGAACCCGCGCAAGACGGTGGGCTCGATCATTGGCGATCCCTATCGGATCCACAAGACGGTCCCCAAGCACCACATCAAGGCAGAGGTGCAGCAGCTCATGGAGCTGGTCGGGCTCAACCCGGAGCACTACAACCGCTACCCCCACGAGTTCTCCGGTGGACAGCGCCAGCGCATCGGCGTCGCCCGGGCCCTGGCGCTCACCCCGCGGCTCATCGTGTGCGACGAGCCCGTCTCCGCCCTCGACGTCTCCATCCAGGCGCAGATCCTGAACCTGCTCGGCGACCTGCAGAAGGAGTTCAGTCTCACCTATCTGTTCATCGCCCACGACCTGTCCGTGGTGCGCCACGTGTCCAATCGCGTGGCAGTGATGTACCTGGGCAAGATTGCCGAGATCGCCCCGCGCGCCGATCTGTACCGCGATCCCAAGCATCCCTACACCGGCACACTGCTGTCGGCGGTGCCGATCCCTGATCCGAAACGGGCCAACACCCGCAACCGGGTCATCCTCCAGGGTGACGTGCCCTCCCCGATCGATCCCCCATCGGGATGCCGGTTCCACCCCAGGTGTCCCAAGGCGCAGTTCCCGGTATGCCGCGAAGACGAACCCGTGCTGCGGGAGATGGGCGAGGGTCACGAGGCGGCATGCCACTTCCCGCTCACCGGGCCGGGCGATCTGGCGCGCCCCCGGGAGAGCGCCGTCGGCTGAATCAGAACCGGAGCTGAGACCGCAGAAACTCGAACATGCGCAGGGTGGCCCCATCAACTTGTTGCAGAGGCTCGTCCGCGCCGACCGTGTAGACGAACGGATCCATGCCGAGACTCACCACTCCCAGCGCCGACTCGAATCGACCCGGACCGGTGTACATCGACTCGAGCTGGCTCAGGCCGTCGCTCGCTGCCCACCCCGACCCCGCCGGCAGGCCCGAAAAGAGGGCGGCGTCGTAGAGGTAGACGAAGTAGTCGGCCTGGCCAAAGAGGGGGGACACCGCCTCGAACCCGTCAACGCCCTCGGTGAGTGGATAAGCCGGGAACATCGTGTCGGTGGGGTCGACGATGCCGTTGCCGTCGTTGTCGCAGATCAAGCCGATGTATCCCTTGACGAGTCTCTCGTAGCGATCCGTCGCGATGAGGGATCCCGAGAGTCCACCGAGGAAGTCCCCGCCGGATATCCACTCCATGTCACCGGGATGATCGGTGGCGATCTCGAACCCGCTGAGGGGGAGGCCGAGAATCGAGCTGCTCGGATCGAGGCACCGGGCGCGTACCGCGAGGCCGAGCTCCATGTCGAACGAGAATGGATCCGGGGACAGGTCCTTGATGCGGAGGAGGTTCACGACCCCGGCGATGGCTTCGCTGCCGAACTCGGCTCCGAAGCTAATCGGCAGCACCTCGATCTCGGCGATGTCGTCGCAGCGGATGTCGAATGCCGCGCCGCGTGTCGTAAATGGCAGCCCGTCCACCGTTATCGGCGCCGCTGTTCCAGTGATGCTCTGCCCGCCGGAGTCACGAAAGCCGGCAGTCACCGGGATCGTTCCCGGCGCCTCGGTCATCAGTTCCAGGATGTCCTGTACCGCTCGCCCCGTGGGTAGCGCCTCCAATGACTCCCGATCCAGGGAAACCACGGCGGTCGATGACTCCCGGATCTCGACGATCGGCGAGAAGTGCGCCGTGGTCCCGGTCACCACGAGGTCGCTCCCGTGGCGGGTGACGGACAGATCACCGAGCACTTCGAACCCTCCAGCGGCGTCCGTGGTGAGCAGCACCACCACCGGAATCTCGTTGGGCGCCAGACCGCCCAGCTCGTCCACCGTCATTCGAAGAGTGACTGTCACGGGTGCCGCGAACTCGTGTCCATCGGGACCAAGCTCATAGACCCGCACTGCAGCATCGGGGGGCAGGCCCTGCAGACCCGACGGATGACCTTCCGGACCGACCGCGATGATGGTGATTCCGGGGTCCGCCGCGGCCGCCGACTGCGGCACGCTCACGGTGAGACGGCCGTCGTCGCTGGTGACTTCGAACCCCGGCTCCGTGGTGGTGGTGGTCGCCTCCGGGGCAGTGGTCGTGGTCGCGATCGTCGTGGTCGCCGCGGAGCCGCCCCCGCACGCCCCCAGTGCTACGCAGAGGGCGCCCACGATGGTCGAGTGTCGGCGGATCATCAGAACTGGACGTTGAGCCGAGTGATGAAAGGCAGCACCTCGACCTCGGCGGTGGTCTCGGACTCCTCCGGTCCCACCTGGTACACGAACGGGTTGCCGCCCGATCCCAGTATCCCGATCGAGGTCTCGAACCGACCGGTCCCGGTGTACATCTCGTTGAACGCCGACAGTGCCGCGCCGACCGTCCACTGCTCACCCTCGGGCGCCGCGGAGAACTGAGACGCATCGGCCATGTATACGAAGTAGTCGCCGTACCCGTAGAGCGGAGCGACATAGGTGAGGTAGTCGCCATCCCGCATCAGCTCCCAGGGGCGGAAGAAGGTGTCGGTGGGATCGACCCGACCGTTGCGGTCGTTGTCGCAGATCAGCCCTGCCCACTTGCCTTCGAGCGCGAGAAGGAACGGAAACAGGAACAGGAGTCCGGAGAGGCCGCCGAAGTAATTCTCTGCGGGGATGTACTCCTTCTCGCCCGGGTGATCGGTGAAAAACTCCACCTGGACTGCCGTCAATGACACCAGGAAAGCCGTCGCCGGATCCAGGCAATAGAAGTCCGCCACAAGCTTCATGGTCAGCTCGATCTGCAACAGTGTCGGAATCAGCACCGAGATCAGGTTGGAATGGAATCCGCTCTCGGGCGCGGCGGGATCGATGGTCACATGGGCGCCGAGCCGGGGGCGAGCCATGGCGATCTTGTCGCACCTCACGTCGAGTCCCCGGACGTCCACTCCGTCACCGGCGGCCTGGAACAACTCGCCCATGGTCATGTCTCCGAAGGACAGGGCGGCGGAGCGGGAGAAACCGAGGGGCTCCACCATCTGGGGCGGATCGATCGGAACCATCCCCGACCCGTAGTACTTGAATCCGATCTGCAGCGAGGTGCCCAGCTCCGTCTTGTAGCCGAGGTGGTAGTCGTCAAGTTGCATCTCGACGAACCCGCCGAGGTTCACCGCCACCGAAGGCGAGAAGTGCGTCGTGGTCCCGGACACGAAGATGTCGTCGCCATCACGGGTCACCCGGAGGTCGTCGTAGAGCTCGTAGGTGCCGGAGGCGGCGTCGTAGGTCATCAGTACCACCGCCGGCACCATCGTCGGCGAGATCTCACCGAACCGGGAGGCATCGATCCTTCGTGTCACTGTCACCGGTGCGGCGAACTCGGTGTCCTCCGGACCCAGGTCGTAGATGCGGGCATCGGGGTCATCGGCGGCATCGGAAAGCTCGGGCGGGTACTGGTCGCCGGTGAGCAGGGTGATCGTGATCCCGGGGTCGGACTCCATTGCCTCGAACGGAACCTCGACGGTGAGGTCGCCGTCCTCGCTCACCACTTCGAACCCGGCGGATGCTGTCGTCGTCGTGGTCACCGCCGTGGTCGTGGTAGCGCGTGTCGTGGTGGTGGTGGTGG
>CAYTTU010000126.1:0-6210 GCA_964440905.1 uncultured Acidimicrobiia bacterium
TGGTGCTCTACCGTTGCCATCCCTCCCCAGAGCAGGCGGCGAATTGCCCATCGCACCATGGAACTGGCTGTGGACCGCGACGGCAGCGGTCTTGTTCGGGCGCGTTCGTCTCCAGGCCAGGGGCCGGGCGCTTCTCCAGCCCTTCGTGTGGTCGTCGGCGGTGGCGGCGGCGGTGGCCTGGCACGGCATCGAGGGTCCGTGGCACCTGTTGCTGTTCCCGGTGTTCCCGTTGCTCTATGTCGCCGCCACCCAGATGCGTCTCCCCGGATCCCGCCCCGAGGGCCCTCCCGAGGCGGGGACCATCACGGTCGCCTACGGCGAGGACGCCCCTCCGAAGACCCCCCGCCTGAAGCGGGTCCGCCGCCAGGGTCGTCCCGTGATCACACCCAACCCGATGACGTGGTCGACCGTGGCCTGGGCGCCGACGGCGACTGTGGCGATCCTGCTCATCGCCCTGGGGGTGCACGACCCGTGGCTGATTGCTCCGGTGTTCCCAGTGGCACCGGTGGTGGCGGCGGGGATGTGGCGGCAACTCGACCGCCTCAAGAGGGTTGCCGATGGAGACGTCCGGGTGTTGGCGACCGTGGTGGCACTCGAGCTGGGCATCGCCGTGGTGGCCGTGGTGTTGCCCGAGCCGGTCCCGGCGGTGTACGACACTGCGGCGACCTCGGGCCGCCCGTCCTCGTCGGGGGGCACCGCCGGGGCGACCACCACCACCCTGCCTGCAATTCTGGCGGAGGGGACGGGAAGCATCACGGTGGAAGTGACCGGATCGGTCGCCCGGTTCGACGGATCCAACAGCATCGAAGGGGTCGAGGGAGCCTTCATCACCATCACACCGGTGGTGGGTGAGGCACGCTTCGCCATCACCGACATTTCGGGTCGGGCGTCGTTCGTAGTGGTCTCCGGGTCGTACACGGTTGCCGTGGTTCCTCCCGGGAACCGCTGGTCGGTGATTCGCGGTTGCCTCGATCTACTCGAAGGCTTTGCCGTGGCGCCGGGAGAGGCGTGGACGTGGCAGGTGCCATTGGTCGATGACGCCACCGCGGTCGCCTACGGCGCCGTGACCCGGTGCAACGACGTGCGAGTCCCGGTCCTCACCGGAGCGGGCTAGGGGAGTTAGCTCTCGGCCGGGGCGACGTGTGGTCATTAGCCCAAAGCGCGAAAACCCGATCAACCTCGGGTCTTGCCAAACACCTGTTCGGGGGCGTACCTTCGGCCCCTATGGCGCTTACCGCGGCATCCGCCCCCTCTTCCCCCGACCCCGCTGGCTGCACCGACCCGAACTGCTGGGACCCGACGTGCGTGCACCCGTCGTGCGGAGGACCCCGGGGCGGTTGGCGCCTGTGCCGACACCCGGGTTGTCCGTCGTCGACCGGCGTCTCGCCGTTGTGGTCACGGCACCTCGCCGCCCGGCAGGGTCGGATGCGGTACGGCGAGATCACGCCTCCGACGACGGAGCGACTCCAGGCGAGAGTGCGCGCCCATCGCTTCCGAATCCGCCTCATCGACGAGCAGATGACGGAACTGACGGCGGAGCGTAAGCGCCTCACCGGCGAGGTGGCCGGTTTCGAGAAGGGCCTGGCACTGGTCCTCGCTGCGGAGGCGGAGCGCCGCGCTGAGAAATACGGAGAAGCCTGGTCGCCGATCCCGATTCGGGGGTATCGGGTGTGGCGCATCATCGATGGGCGGCTGTCCGGGGCGCGCATGGCCTGGCCGACGCCACAACTGGTGGCGCGCTGCGCTCGAGGCGGCGACATCGAGGTTCCCCACACCGACAACTCCTGCCGCCGCCCGCAGTGCGGCATCTACGCGGCCAAGAACCCCGATCTGCTCGTCGGGGAGCTCCTCGGCGGCACCCGGGGGGTGATGGGTCTGGTCGAACTGTCGGGGAAGGTGGTGGAACATGAGCGGGGATACCGGGCCCGCGAGGCGCGGGTGGTGGCACTTGGTGCGGTCGGAGGCGCCCGGCTGCTGCTCGCCGACGACGCCGCGACCATCGCCGAGGTCTTCGCGGCTCCCGATGAGACCCTCCGGGTCTGGGGCAAGCGGCGTGACCGCCGCGAGGCCCTGGCCGAGTTGACCGAGTTTCTGCTGGCCCGAGAGGAGTCGACACCGTGGACATAGGTGAGCCGCAGCGAGTGATCATCGTGGAGCCGCTGACCGTTCCCGACGATGTGCCGTTCTCGGAACCGGCCCCGATGGTGGAGCCGGAGCCCGAACCGGTGGAAGTGCCCGCCTAGTCGGTCCGGCACAGGGCCACTGCCGCAATTAGGTTCTGGTCGTGGCGGCGCTCAACTTCCTGTTCACCGACATCGAGGGCTCGACGCGGCTTTGGGAACTCCACCCCGAGGCGATGCGCACCGCCCTCGCCAGCCACGACGAGATGCTGCGCAAGGCCGTGGAGGGTCACGACGGCCGGGTGTTCAAGCACACCGGTGATGGAGCGTTTGCGGTGTTCGGCGCGGCAGCAGACGCACTGGCCGCTGCGGCCGAGGCGCAACGGCGCTTCACCGAGGTGGCTCATTCCGACGTCGGTCCGCTGCGGGTGCGGATGGCGATCCACACTGGTGAGGTCGAGGAGCGCGACGGCGACTACTTCGGGCCGGTGCTCAATCGGACGGCGCGGCTGCTGTCGGTGGCTCACGGCGGCCAGGTCGTGGTGAGTCTGGTGGCGCAGCGCATCGCCGGTTCCCAGCTGCCGCCGGGGATCGCGCTCCGGGATCTCGGAGAGCACCGCCTGCGCGACCTCGCCGGCTCCGAGCGGATCTATCAGCTCGAGATCGACGGTGTGTCGGGGAAGTTCCCACCGCTGCGCACCCCGGACCTGGTACCCAACAACCTTCCCACGCTCGTGACCTCCTTCGTGGGGAGGCAGCACGAGCTGGACGAGGTGAAGCGGCTGATCCGGGCGGCGCGAGTGCTCACCATCACCGGAGTCGGTGGCGCCGGAAAGACCCGGTTGGCGATTCAGGCCGCCGCCGACATGGGTGACGAGTTCCCTGGGGGGACCTGGCTGATCGAATTGGGAGCGGTCACCGATCCCGACCTGATCGACGCCACCGCTGCCGACGCCCTGGGGGTGGGCCAGGCACCGGGGAGGACGATTCGAGAGGCGATAGTCGAGCACCTCGGCGGCCGGGTGGCTTTCTTGGTGGTGGACAACTGCGAGCACCTGATTGCGGGCGCCGCCGAGTTCGTGTCCGCGATCGTCTCCGGGGCTTCCGAGTGCCGGGTGGTCGCCACCAGCCGCGAGTTGCTCGGGGTCTCCGGCGAAGTGGCCTACGGGATGCCCTCGCTGGCGATGCCCCAGCGCGGCGCACAGGCCCCGGTGGCGGATCTCGAGGCCTTCGATGCGGTGCGGCTGTTCATCGAGCGGGCCCAGGCCAGCCGGCCGGGGTTCCACTTGACCGAGGCGATGGCCCCCTCGGTGATCGAGATCTGCCGCCGCCTCGACGGTATGCCGCTCGCCCTCGAGTTGGCGGCGGCGCGGTTGCGCACCTTCACTCCGCACCAGATCGCAGAGAATCTCGACCAGCGGTTCCGGCTGCTCACCGGAGGGAGTCGTACGGCCCTGCCCCGGCAGCAGACTCTGGCGGCGGCCATCGATTGGTCGTATCGCCTTCTCGATGCGCCGGAGCGCCGCCTGTTCGAGCGGCTGTCGGTTTTTCAGGGCGGTTTCACGCTCGAAGCCGTCGACGAGGTCTGCACTGCGTCCGACCTCGATCGCCTCGCGGTGCTCGAACTGCTCCCGGCGTTGGTGGACAAGTCACTCGTCGCGGTCGACACCGCGGGAGAGGACGCCCGCTACCGGCTGCTGGAGACCCTTCGCCAGTTCGCCCGTGACCGTCTCGACGAGTCGAGCCAAGCCGACGAGTTTCGCCGCAAACATGCCGACTTCTTCCGCGAGTTGGCGATCGAGGCCGGCCACAACATCCGCGGTCCGCACGAGGTGATGTGGTGGGAGCGCATCGACACCGAACTGGACAACCTCCGTCAAGGGATGACCTGGGCAATGGAAGCCGGCGAGGGTGAACTCGCGCTCGCCATCGCCGGCGGTTTCTGGCGCTTCTGGTGGTTCAAGAGCCGCTGGTCGGAGGGGGTGTCTTGGCTGGAGCAAACGGTCGCGGCGGCAGGGGAAGACGCCTCACTGTTGGTTCGAGCCCAGGGCCTGCTTGGCCTGGGGTCCCTGCTCGGAGGGACGGAGCGGCACCCCGAGTCGGTGCCGCTCTTGGAGGAGGCGGTGCGTCTCTATTCCGAGTTGGATGCGAGCGGCGCGGACCCGGCGCTGCTTCGTCTCGGTTATGCCGCGGCACTGATCAACCTCTCCGCTTCTCACGAGACCGCAGGGCGGTTTGATCAGATGGTGCCCCTCAATACGCAGGCGCTCGCGATCGCGCGTCGTATCGACGACCGCGGCGCGATCGCTGTAGCGCTCGGGAACCTCGCCGAAGGGGCGGGGCGTGCCGGTGATGTCGCCACGGCCCGGCAACGGTTCGTGGAGGCCATTGCGGCTTCGACGGAGTTGCGCTCCACGCACCGTCTCACCGAGCAGTACTTTCAAGCCGGGTTCTTCGAGCTGTCCGTCGAGTCACCGTCATCAGCCCAGCAGCACTTCCGGCGGGGCATCGACCAGGCCGAGGCAGGGAAACTGGTTGACTATGCCCGCGGTGGGCGCGCCTTCCTCGCAGTGTGCGACGCCGAATTGGGGGACCTGGAGGCGAATGGGCGCTTCGTCCAGCATGCCTCGGAGGCTCTCACCAACCCGGAGCTGCCCGTGTGGCTCCCACTGGTCCTGCTCGTGATGCGTGCCGGCCTCGACATTGCCGCGGGAGACATCGAGAGTGCGGGACTCGCCCTGGGTGCAGTTCGGGCGCTCGAAGAGCGGGGCACGGCACTGGAGTGGACCGTGTCGGGGCGGCGAGCCAGGATCTTGGATTCGGTGATGGCGTCGTTGGGACCCGATCGGGCGGCTGCGGCCATGGCCGCGGGCGGCGCGCTCGATGGGGACGCAGTCACCGAGCTGATCACCCGCCAGATCTAGCGACGGTCTTCCCCCAGCTGCGACCCCCCGGTACCCTCTCCCCGTGGAGCGCATCAGGGTCGACCTCGGCAAGGACTGGCTCTCGGTCGCCGACATCTGCGAGTACATGGCGGTGTCGTCCTTTGTCGTCACCCGGGTGTTGCGGAGCGGCGAGCTCCCCGCGGTGAAGATGGGTCGGGAGTGGCGGGTGTCGCGCACGGACTTCGAGGACTGGCTCAACGCCCAGCGGCTCGCCGCCCACCTGTCGGGACGCGAGGTGGCGGACCGGCGATGACGGTCGCCCCGCAGCGTGTCGACGATCCCACTACCGGTGAGGACCACGACGTTGCCCGCCCCTGGCAGGTGGTGGTATGGAACGATCCAGTGAACTTGATGTCGTACGTGGTGTGGGTGTTCCGCAAGCTGTTCGGCCACCCACTGGAGGAGGCGACCCGACTGATGCTGCAAGTGCATCACGAGGGCCGGGCGGTGGTGAGCCGGGGTCCCCTGGAGAAGGCCGAACTCGATTGCTACCGCCTGCATCACCACGGCCTGTGGGCAACGCTGGAGCGGGGATGAGGGAACCCTTCGCCCGCGATGGGGAGCGGGTGGAGGTCCGGCTGGACCCCGCGGCCCGCCGGATGCTCGCCTCGCTGCCCGAGATGATCGCCCTCGCCGGGGATGCCGGCGGGCGTCTCGACTACCGGGCCCATCCCACCGATGCCGCCTCCGAAGAGCGCTATCGGGAGTTGCTCGGTGACACCCTGGAGCAGGGGAGAGAGCGGGACCGTGCGGAACTGGTCGCCGGGGTCGATGCCCGCTATATCGACCAGGAGAACGCCGAGGCGTGGATGCGGGTCATCGGTGAGGCCCGGCTCGTGCTGGCGGGTCGCCTCGGCATCTCGGAGGATGGCTGGGAGGAGACCGCAGACCCGGAGCAAAGCCCCGAGATGGCTCTGCTCACCTATTTGGGGTTCCTACAGGACCGACTGGTAAGTGTCCTCGAGTAGTTACCAGTCGCCAGCCTTCAGCTGCTGGCCGCCAGCGCCTTCTCGGGATCGGCCAGCTTCACCTTGAGGTAGTCGGCGACCGCGCCGTTGGTCACCTGGCCGGCGGCGACGTTGACCCCGCCGCGCAATTCGGGATGCCGCTGCAGCGCGGTCGTCGTGCCGTCCGCCAGCGCCACC
>CAYTTU010000127.1:0-4767 GCA_964440905.1 uncultured Acidimicrobiia bacterium
CCGCAACCTCCCTTTAGGCTGACGCCGGGAGGTGCCTCTGAATCTGGTGGCGCTCAGCCGCATCAAGAACGAGATCGACATCGTCGAAGCCTTCGTGCGCCACACGGCAGCGTTGGTCGATGCCCATCTGATCCTGGACAACGGAAGCACCGACGGGACCAGCGACATCTTCAAGGCGTTGGCAGGGGAGGGAGTCGCGATCGAGGTGGTGAGAGATTCCGAAGTCGGAGGCGAGGACGAGGCCATCCTCACCGCCATGATGCGTCGCGCCTTATCCGCATTCTCCGCCGACTGGGTGCTCCCGCTCGACGTCGACGAGTTCATCGGCGCCAACGGACGCGACCACCTTGAGGCGGAGTTGGGGGCTTCACCGCATCCCGCCCTGGTCGCGTGGCGCACCTACACACCCGTGCCTGCCGACGATCCGCTGGAGACAAACCCGGTGCTGCGCATCCGCCATCGCCTTCAGACCGAGTCCGCGGTGTGGGAGAAGGTACTTGTCCCGGCGGAGTGGGCCGAGCAGGGAGTACTAACGCCGGGACATCACGACATCCAAATGAGTAACCGGGCGGACACGCGGCGTACCCGGCTTGGCAGTATCCGGTTGTGCCACTTTCCGGTGCGCAACCTGTCGCAGTACGCGATCAAGGTGCTGATGGGGAACCTCTGGTATGTCGCCCGGGGTCCGGAGCGCAACGGTCTCGGGTTCCACTATCTCGCCCCGTTCCGCCAACTCCTCGATGACTGGGACGGCTTCTGTGCCAGCTTCTACGACGCCGCCCCGCGCTTCGCCCTCGAACCCGGCGCCACCTTCGACCCGGTGCTGGTGGAGGACCCATTCCGCTATCTCGGCTCGCCACTCCGGTTCACCCCGCCACCGCGCCACAACGAGCCGTGGCGGACGATGCTCGAGTACTCACTACAGCTCGCCGAACAGATCGGAAGAACCGGTACCAGGGGGGAGTAAAGCCCCAGTCGGAAACTTCGCAATGGTGACCCGGCGGTATCGCGGCGCGGTCAGCGGAGAAGGGCTACCCGGTCGAGAAACCCGCGTAGGGCAGGCTCGGCCCGCTCCAGGAACAGCTGCCGGTGGTGGGTGGTCGACCGTGTCTCCGACTCGAGAAAGCGCCGCAGTCCCGCCTCGTCTTCGACGTACTCGACTCCTGGATCCGTGGCGAACCAGGTCTCGTAGAACGAGCGGTTCTTGTGATAGGCCACCGGGAGCAGCGCCACCCGTTTGCGCATCATCGAGGCGATGATCGCGCCATGGAGTCGGTCGCTCACCACGACTGCCCGCGGTGCAATCGTGTCGACCACCCCGTTGATTGCCAGATCCAGGGTGGGGTCGGAGACGGCTCCAGGCGCGGCGAAGGGGTGGTCCACCCGTTCGTGGCACGTACCCGGGGTGCGCAGGATGACGAGTACGCCTTTGCCGTCGGACTGCGTGGGAAACCGGTCGCCCATGGCGAACGCGGCGTCGGGAACCAGCCGGGTGCGCACGCCAAAGGCGCGGAGAATCTCCTCCGACCGTGCCTCGCGCGCCCACACCTCGACCCGCTCGTCCCGCAGCACCTCCTCGGAGCGGGCACAGGACTGCGGCATCACTAGATAGGCACGGGCGCGGGGAGTGTTGATGATCACCCTGCTCCGCCGCGCTTCGTTACCCGGGTAGATACCGATGTTGCCGCCGCCGGAGAAAACGACGATTCCTGCAAAGCTGCCTAGTGCTGCAGCAATGGCTCGGCTGTCGCCGCGGCCGATGGCCTCGTCCAGTTCCGACCCGCACGGGGCGACATCGAGTCCCTGCTCGCGCAGGAAGGTCAGGCATCCCGCGGCGATAAGGTCGTCACCGGTGTTGCCGCCGGGATAGCCGATGAACACGGCGTCGCGAGTTCGCAGGTGAGATACATCGTGCTGCTTCTCTGGGGAAAAGCCGGTCATCGCCGGATGCGGCGAAGCCGGGTGCGGAACCAGGTCACCACCTTGGCGGGGAGATCGCGCAAGACCCGCCCGTAGAGCCAGCGGCCCTGATACGCGGCGAGGTGGCGATAAAGCAAATCGCGGTTCTCCGCCACTACCGCCGCGAAGGACTCGGAGCCAGCCGCGAGCGCCAGGTCGTGGCCGACTCGCTGCGCGGCGTTGTGAGCGTGGGCGCGGTTGATCGGTCCGGCGAGGGCGTCGGCGATGTCGGTTCGTCCCGCTTCCAGGGCGCGGACCCGGGTCATTTGAACGTACTCGAAGAGATCGAGTCCGTTGACGTCGACGGCGGAGAGGAGGCCGAGGTCGAGCGGGGTATCGAAGGTTACGCACCGCTCCAGGGCTCCGGCCAGGCTGAGATCTGCCATCGTACGAAGGCACTTCTCGCATCGACCGCAGTTGAAGGCTCCGCCCTCGTTCTTCCAGCAGACCCGCAGGTTCGCCATCACCGCGGGTTCCGAGGCGATGGCCGCCACTCGGTCGACGCGTGGGATCTTCCAACCGTACGGCTCCACTTGCAGTCGGTCGGAGCCAAAGTGCCGGACCATCATCGGGTTCACGCACGTCTTCTTCAGTTGCCGGTAGCTGTGGTCGGCGGAGATCACGCACCGGCCGAGGGTGCCGGTGAGGAGGTGGCCGATCGCCGCCAGGGCCAGCGTGTGGTTGTGCGAGACCCACGACCCATAACGGTCGAGCACTTCCCTCACATTGGTCGACACCGTGATGACCGGAAGGCCCAGCATCTCGCCAGACCGGTGCACCGCCCGCCGGATTCGGTCGAGCAGTCCCTTGTCGTCGACGGTCGTGTCGAGGGCGTCGACGTACACCAGGTGGTGGATCTCAGCGGGAAAGGTCAGCGCCGAGTGGAACGAGTCCACCCCGCCGGAAAAGAACAGCCCGCGGTCGGTGGCGGGTTCTGGTGTCCGATCGCGTTGGTCGGGGGCAGTGATGGGCACCGCAGCGAGGTCGTCAAACCACATGTGGTACATCGCGGCCACTTCCGCGAGGTTGGCCATGAGGGTTGCCGAGACCGGAGCCTCGATGTGGAGCGGCAGTCCGGTGCGCATCGCCGGGAGCAGGGCCGCGAGGGCGAAGGCGTCCGCCAGGTTTTCGGAAGGTACCGCGGTCTCGGGCACCTCGAACCAGAGCGTCGACTCGGTGGTGCCGATGTGGATCGGAGCCTGCACCCGGGCGCGTTGCCCTCCGAGGCTCGTGACCGTCGGCGGTCCGAAACGTACCGCGTTGCCCCGCGCCATCGCAGCACCCTAGTTGGCGACACCGTTGCCGACGATGGTCTGGTCGTGAGGCAGGCACTAGTTGAGTTGCCAGTTGCCAGTTACCAGTCACCAGCGGGAAGATCACAGCCGACAGGCTCAGAAGCTGTCAGCTCGGAGCTTCGAAGCTGATAGCGGTACCCTCTCGGGACATGGAACCCGGTGGCGGCAGGATCGACGTCTCGATCGTGCTGCCGGTGTTCAACGAATCCGGTCACCTCGGCGAGGAGGTCACCCGGATCCGGGAGTCCATGAACCGCTCGGGCCGCTCCTACGAGATCATCGTGATCGACGACGGGTCGTCGGACGGCTCCGGGGCGGAGATCGACAAGATTCCCGGGCTGCGGCTCATCAGATTCGCCGACAACCGCGGCTCGGGAACGGCGCGGCGCTACGGCTCCACCATCGCCCGCGGTGATGTGATCGTGTGGACCGACGCCGACATGTCGTATCCCAACGACCGCATCCCGGAACTGGTCGATGCGCTGTCGGGGCACGACCAGGTGGTCGGGGCGCGTCGCACCGAGCAAGGAACGCTCAAGTTGCTGCGGGGTCCCGCCAAGTGGCTGATCCGTCGGCTCGCCTCCTATCTCACCGGCAAGCGCATCCCCGATCTCAACAGCGGCTTTCGGGCATTTCGCGCCGAGGTGGGACGCCAGTTCCTCCATCTGCTCCCCACCGGTTTCTCCTGCGTCACCACCCTGACCATGACCTTTCTCACCAACGGCTACTCGGTGCATTACATCCCGATCGACTACGCGACGCGTCGCGGCAAGTCCAAATTCCACTGGTGGAGCGACACCCGCAAGTTCCTGCTCCAGGTGGTGCGGATGACGCTCTCCTACGCCCCGCTGAAGGTGCTCGGTCCTCCCGCCACGCTCCTCGGACTCGCCGGGGCGGCCAAGTTGGTCTACGACATGATCGACAAGTCGTTCCGGGTGGGAACCAACACGCTGGTCGTGCTCGGCGTCGCCGGTCTGCTCCTGGTCACCGGATTTGTGGCCGATCTGGTGGTTCAACTCAATCGTCCCCGCCACGACGTGCTCCCCGCCACTGCGGTCGACCGGGTCACCTGATCCGCGGTGCGGGTGGTGCTCCTCGCCAACGCCGCCTCCCCCCACACCTGGAGGTGGGCCGGCGCTCTGGCGCGGCGCGGCGTCGAGACCCACGTGCTCTCGATTCGCCCCGCCACCATCCCCGGCGTGACGGTGCACCGGGTCGGTGTGGGCGATCCCGGGCGTCGCAGCCGGGTCACGAGTCTTCTCTCGTATCTGGTGCTGCTGATCGTGGCGCGACGCCGCATCGGGCGTCTCCAGCCCGACCTGGTTCACGCCCACTACACGGTCACTCACGGAACCATCGCGGTGGTGGCGCGTCACCACCCGCTGGTGGTGACGGTGTGGGGGAGTGACGCCGCTCGGGGAGATCGCCCTGCTCGTGGTCCCAAGCGATGGCTCAACCGCTTCGTGCTGCGGCGCGCCGATACCGTCACCGTGGCCAGCCAATTCCTCGCCGC
>CAYTTU010000128.1:0-11007 GCA_964440905.1 uncultured Acidimicrobiia bacterium
GGACCGGCGAAGTTGATCGTCGAATTGCCCGAGGTGGCGCTGGTCGTGTTCTTGCTGATGGGGGAACCCAGGGTGTTGCAGTCGTCGACCGCCACCACGGCTCCCCAGGACCCGGCCGTTCCCCGGTAGTCGATCTGTTCATAGGCGAGGATGGCGCCGCCCACGGTGGCCCCGCCGATGAACTCCACGTCACCCTGCGCCACCAGAGCGATGTCGAAACCCAAGGCCCCCAGGGAGGAGTGGCGCACGATGTTGGTGTTCGCCCCCAGGGAGATGCTCCCGGTCGACGGGCTCAGGCAACCCGCCCCATTCCCGTTGCCAACGATCAGGGTGACCTCGGCGGCGACCGACCCGCTGCCCAGCTTCCCGTCGAAGTTCCCGTTGTGGACGTAGTAGACACCGGGCTGCGCTGCTCCCGTCGAGTTGCCCCAGGTGACGACCCCACCTTGCTTTTTCGCCGACCAGCCGCCTACCAGCACGATTACGGTCTCGTTCCCGTTGCACGGGATCAAGTCGGGATCCGGTGTCAGGGCATGGGCCGGGCCACCGTAGGCGACCTCATCATCACACAGCACGAAATGGGCATACGGATATATCAGGACCGGGTCGATCAGGGGGAGCGGCTCGATCGGGGCCGGACTCGGCGGACACGGCGCCGTTGCCGCGTATGTGTCCACACCCGAGGTCGTGCAGCCCTCCACGATGAACGACGCGCCGGACGACGAGATGGAACCGTTGGCGTGCACCGACGCCGAGTCGTAGTCATTGGTGTCATTCACCGTCGTGTTCCCGGAGATCTCGAGGTCCCCCCCGACCAGCAGGGCGTGTTCGGTCTCATACAGCCACGGCACCCCATCGACGCTCACCCGCAGAACCCGGACCCGGCGCTCGACGGCATCGCGCGACGGGGCGTACCCCACCGCGAACAGAGCGGTGGAGTTGTCGGGGCGGATCACGACGTACTCGCCGCGCGCCACCTCCACGACGTCGGTGGAGGCGCGGGCGTCGCCGGCGACCACCGCCCAATCTCGTTCCGCCGCCGTCCCCAGGACCTCGTCCGGGACGGTCTCTGCGGTGGTGTAGTCGAAGTCGAGATCGAGACGCTGCAGACCGTCGTCAAGGCCCGCTTCGGCGGCGAACAGGGCATTGTCCCAGTTGGTGTCGCCGTTGGTGACCACGAGTTGGCGCATGCCCCGCGCCACCATGACCGTGGAGAGCAGCACCATCACGGTACCGACGAGCAGCACTAGGGCGATGGCCGCACCCCGCTCGTCGCTTCGCAGGCGCCTTAGGGCTCGATTCATTATGCGTTCCTCAAGTAGATGTCGGCGGTGTGCAACACCTCGTCGATTCCGGCGCGGGTCTCGGCTCCGGCGACCAACGTGATGGTGACCCGGGTGATCGCTCCGGGACTCGCGGCGTCGTAGGTGAAGCCGGTGCCGGTGGTGAGGTGGGTGGCCAGCACCCCGTCCTCGGAGGCGTCGTCGGTGAAGCGGCGCATCTCGGAGCCGGCGATCGCCCAGGTGATGGTCTCTCCGGCGTCGGCCACTCCATCACGGTCGTCGTCCAGCCAGAAGGAGAGCGATTCGGCGTCGGCAGAGGTGAGGAAGCCAGCAGCCCGCACCTCGCGTCCCAACCGGTCACTGACCACGCGGAGGTCGGAGAGAGCGGCATCGTACGAGCGATGGCTGTTCTCCGAGCCGACCCCGGCGGCAAACCATGAGACCATCAACACGGACAGCATCGCGGTGATCATCATCGCCACACCAAGTTCGACCAGGCTCATCCCAGCGTCGTCCCGCACGGTGCGCCATGGGCTCACCAGGTCGCCGAGACGCATTGCGTGCCTCCCGAGTAGGTGTATCCGGCCTTGGCGATGTTGGTGACGCAGAACTGGACCACGGTCCCGGTGACGTGCCCGTCGTTGTGGACGAAGGTCGCCCCACCCGAGCCGTTCGTGGTCTGCTGAACCGAGAGCGGGTAGCCGTCCTCGGTGGGGCTGGTGGCCCAGACTCCGTCGACCGTCGCTCCGACCACGACGCTCATGCTCCCCGTGACGACCGTCAGCGTCGCGGTCTGCTTCCCGGCCGAACGGCTCAGGGTGAGGCTGAACCCGGTTATCGACAGCTCCGGTCCCGCAGGCACCGTCGTGGTCGTGGTGCCGGAAGTAGTGGTGGTCGTCGGCGGCAAGGTGGTGGTTGTCGTGGTGCTGCTGGTGGTGGTGGACGGCGATCCGGGGACTGTGGTGCCGACTCCGCCGGGTTCGTTGGCGCGCGCCGTGACCTCCGAGACCATCGTGGAAGACACCAGGGACTCCGAGGCACCGTCCTCGCTCCACTGGACCAGCACGACAAACCGGCGCAGCCCTCCCCCGGCATGGGTGACATAGCGCCACACCAGGTAGTCCTGGCCGTCCAGCACATAGGTGCGCCACGGCGTGACCACCCCGGTGAGCGGAAGAACTGTCAGGGTCTCCTCGGCGCCGAAACCGAGGTCGCCACCTTGGAGCTTGGTACCGGAGCCGTCGAGCATCGGCGCCGCGGTGCTCACCGAGGTCATTGCCAGCTCGGGCCAAGTGAGAGCGCGTACGTACTCGAACTCCTCGCCGACCACGGCGATGGCCTGCTGGCGGAGCAGATTGCCGCGCGTTGCCCCGAACGCCACGCCGAAGCTGGTGGCGAACGCCAGGGCGAACGCCACCACCAGACTGGCGGCGACGCTCACCTCGATGAGGGTGAACCCCGATTCCCGGGATGCAGGTTGCATTGAGCGCGGGCGATAGTGGTTGACCCGCAAGGGTTCATCGGCACGCCGACGCCCGACTTTGAGCGCTATAACGCCGTTGCGGAGTGACTAGTCCGCGATCGGCTCGGAGTGGCCGGGAACCAGCCGATAGGCGTCGTAGACGCCTTCGACTGCCCGCATCTCCTCGATCGCCCGGTCCAGGGTGGCCACGTCGGAGAGCTCGATCTCGAAGCGCAGGATCGCCACCCGATCCCGGTTGGTCACGGTGGACGAGGCGACGATGTTGGCGCCGAGGTCGGCCAGAGCCACGGTGACGTCGCGCAGCAGCCTTGGCCGATCCAGGGCCTCGACCTGGACCCCGGCCCGGAAGGTGCCGGCGTGCTCGGCCGACCACCCGACTTCGATCATGCGCTCCTCCCGGTCGGCGAGCGAGCCCACATTGGTGCAATCGGAGCGGTGGATCGACACCCCGCGACCCACCGTGACGTAGCCGACGATGGGATCGCCGGGCAGCGGCGAGCAACAGTGCGCCACCCGAACCAGCATGTCATCCATCCCCTCGACGACGATTCCGCCCACCGCGACCCGCCGCACCGGCAGCGCGGTCGGATGGATCTCGTCTTCGTCCTCTCGCTCCTCCTCGGGACGCACCAGACGCACCAGGCGGTTCACCACCGTCTGGGCATGGGTGTTGCCATCTCCCACCGCGACGAACATCGAGTCGGAGTCGCGGAAACCCAGCGAGTCCGCCACCTCGGCGAGAAGGTGCTCCTTGTCGGTGGCCCCCAGCCCGAGACCCTCGCGGCGCAGCAAGCGGGTGATCTCCTCGCGGCCCTCGGCGAGCGACTGCTCGCGCCGCTCCTGCGTGAACCAGTGCCTGATCTTTGCGGCGGCGCGCGAGGTGCGTACGAACGACAGCCAGTCACGCGAGGGGTTGTCGGCCTTCGAGGTGATCACTTCGACGATGTCCCCGGACTCCAACTTGGTGGAGAGCGGTACCAAACGCCCGTTCACTCTGGCACCGGTGCAGCGATGCCCCACCTCGGTGTGCACCGCATAGGCGAAGTCCACCGGCGTCGCCCCACGGGGCAGCGCCTTGACGTGCCCGTTCGGGGTGAGGGCGAACACCTCGTCGTCGTAGAGGTCGAGTTTCAGCCCGGCGAGGAACTCTGCCGGGGTCTCATATTCATCGGCGCCCTCGGCGAGGTCACCGGACATCACCAGATCCTCGGCGGTGGTGCCACCCTCCTTGTAGCGCCAGTGGGCCGCGATCCCCTGTTCAGCCCGGTCGTGCATCTCTTCGGTACGAATCTGCACCTCGAGCGGCCTGCCGTCTGGTCCGAGCACGGTGGTGTGCAGACTCTGGTAGAGATTGAACTTGGGCATGGCGATGTAGTCCTTGAACCTCCCGTGCACCGGGGGCCATCGGGTGTGCGCCACACCGAGGGCGGCGTAGCAGTCGGCCACCTCCTTGGTGATGACCCGGATTCCGAGGAGATCGTGGATCTCGTCGAAGGTGCGGGCCCCGTCGACCATCTTCCGGTATATGGAGTAGATGTGCTTGGGGCGACCGGTAACCTCGGCGGCGATGCCGGCATCGGCGAGCATCTGCTCCATATCGGCGATCACCCCGCCGAGAAACGCGTCCCGTTCCGGGGCCCGAGTTCGCATCAGCTCGACGATCTCGGCGTAGCGCCGGGGATGCAGGATGGCGAAGCAACGATCTTCCATCTCGTGCTTGATCTCCTGGACCCCGAGGCGGTGGGCCAGGGGGGCATACACCTCGATGGTCTCCGCGGCGATGCGCTGCTGCTTCTCCGGCGACAACGGGTAGATGGTGCGGATGTTGTGCAGCCGGTCGGCCAGCTTGATCAGCAGCACCCGAACGTCACGGGCCATGGCGATGACCATCTTGCGGATGGTGGCGGCCTGCTGATCCTCCTTGGTGAAGTACCGCACTCGATCCAGCTTCGTGACCCCATCGATGAGAGAGGCAACGGTCTTGCCGAAGTCGCGCTCCACCTCCTCGAGGGTCATTCCGGTGTCCTCGACCGTGTCGTGGAGCAGGGCGGCGGCCACGGTGTCGGCGTCGAGTCCGTACTCGGCCAGCATCGCCGCCACGGCCAGGGGGTGGGTGATGTAGGGCTCCCCGGTCTTGCGGAACTGCCCCTCATGGGCCCGCACCGCCACGAGGTAGCCGCGATGGATCAGGGTGTCCGAGTCGTGCGGATGGTGGCGCCGGTAGCGATCCAGCACCGGTCCTAGCTCGGAGATGACCGCATCCTCCGGCCGGGGCCGGAACACCTCACTCGACACGGATCACCACCTCCAGCGGGACGGTGATCCGTTCCCGGCCGGCGAGGAATCCCAATTCGACGAGCACACCAAATCCCACCACCTCGGCGCCCAGGCCTTGCATCAGGGTGATGGTGGCGGCCCCGGTTCCTCCGGTGGCGAGCACGTCGTCGATCACCAGCACCCGATCGCCCACCGTCACAGCATCGGCGTGGGCCTCCAGCGAGCCCGACCCGTACTCCAGGGTGTACGCCTGGGCGACGGTTTTCCAGGGGAGTTTCCCCGCCTTACGCACCGGCACGAAACCGGCCCCGAGACGCGCCGCCACCGGGCTGCCGACGATGAACCCGCGAGACTCGATGCCGACCACGTGGGTGACTCGCTTACCCCGCCAAGGCCGGGCGAGCTGCTCCAGCGCCAGGTCGAATGCGGCGGCATCGGCCAGCAGCGGGGTGATGTCCTTGAAGACGATCCCCGGCTTGGGAAAGTCGGGCACGTCGCGGATCAGCGAGCGGAGGTCCATCGGGGGATTGTAAGAGGACCGCTGCCCGACGCCCGACGCCCGATGCCCGATCCGGATCCCGGATGCCCGGAGTGCGGCCTGACCGCTGACCGCGGACCTCCACCCGACGCCCGATGCCAGAGGCCGGAACCAACAGCTGACACCCAATGGAACCGGAAAGCGGGATGCTGACGACTGACGACTAACGCGCCCGCTTGCGCTTGCGCGGCGGCCGGGGCTCGGCACCCGACCCGGAGGACGCCGCCACGGGCAGCGAGGTGTCGTGCGGGGCGTACTCCTCGGCGCCGCCGCGTCGCTCCAGCCGCCGCCGCACTTTGATCCAGTGGTCCTCGCGCTCCTTCCACACCCCGAGCAGTGGAGCGGCAAGGAAGATCGACGAGTAGGTCCCCGTTGCCACCCCGACGAACAACGCCAGGGCGAACTCGCGCAACGTGGTGGCCCCGAGAAGGAACGAGCCGACGAATAGCAGGCTGCCGATGGGGATCAGCGTGGTGAGCGAGGTGTTGAACGAGCGCATCAGCACCTGATTCATGGACATGTTGACGATGCCGCCAAAGGTGTGCCGGTCGCCGCGCTCTTTGACGTTCTCCTGGATCTTGTCGAATACGACGACTGTGTCGTATAGCGAGTAGCCGAGGATGGTGAGGATGGCGACGACCGTTGCCGGAGTGACCTCGAAGCCCACCAGCGCATATACCCCGGCAGTGAACACCACGTCGTGGAACAGGGCGACGATCGCCGCAGCCGCCATTCGCCACTCCAGCCGCCACGACAGGTAGAGCGCGATGACGATGAGGAAGACCACCAGTGCCCGCACCGCCGACTCGGTGACCTGACTTCCGAATGTCGGCCCCACGGACTGCCGGCTGGCGCTGTCGGGATCCTCACCGAGGAGGTCGGCGAGTCGCTCGACGAGTGCCTGTTCCTCATCCTGAGAGAGCTGGGCGGTCTGCACCCGGATGCCGGTGCCGCCGACCTCCTGGATCCGCGCCGTGCCGTGACCGGCGGATGCCACCTCGTCGCGCACCGCAGACACCGATACGCCCTCGGGGTTGGCGAACTCGATGAGGGTGCCTCCCGAGAAATCGACCCCGAGGTCGAGTCGAAGGAAGAGCAGTGCCGCCAGCGAAACGACCACGATCACCCCCGACGCGGCAAACCACCGCTTGCGGTGGCCGAAGAAGTCGAACTTGGTCTCACCGCGGTACAGGTCGTGCCACAGGCTCACGACTTCACCTCCGGGGGCAGTCCGGTGGCACCGCGGATCGAGAAGGTCCCTCCGTCGCCAAGGCGGGTGTGCGCCAACAGGGCGACCGCGGGGCGCGTGTAGAAGACCGCCACCAGCACATCGCAGATGGTGGCCACCAACAGGGCAAGAGCGAAGCCCTTGACCGATCCGATGGCGAGAAAGAACAGCAGCACGGCGCCGACGAAAGAGACCGTGTCGGCGGTGATGATCGTTCGTATCGCCCGCGTGAAGGCGTGGTCCACAGCGGCGCGTAACGACCGCCCGCGGTGCACCTCCTCCTTGATCCGCTCGAAATAGACGACGTAGGAGTCCGAGGTGATGCCGATGGCGACGATCACACCCGCCACCCCGGCCAAGGTCAGGGTCACCCCCTGCCAGGCGCCGAGCACCGAGAACACCACCAGCATGAGGCTGCCGAACACGACGAGCCCGAGGAGGTTGACCAGGCCGAGGGCCCGGTAGTAGAGGAGCATCGCCACCGCCACCAACCCGAGGCCAATGAGCCCGGCGACCAGTCCCGCATGGAGCGAGTCGGCACCGAGAGTCGCCGACACCGACGCCACACTCGATTGGGTGAATGCCACCGGGAGCGAGCCGTAACGCAGCACCACCGCCAGGTCTGTCGCCTCGGACTCCTGGTCGGCCGCTGACCCGAGGGTGATCACGGCCGTGGTGCCGGGGATGCCGGTCTCGGGGGTGATCTCGGGTGAGATCGACGGTGCCGACTGAACGGTGCCGTCGAGCACGATGGCGAACTGGCGACGGGGGTCACCCACCGGAAAGGCGGCGAGCTCTTTGGTGACCGCGGTAAAGCGGGCGCCGCCCGGATCGGTGAACTCGAGGACCACCAGCCATTGACCGGTGAGGCCGCCCGAGCTGGTGGACTGGAACTGCGCCTGGGCGCCACGCAGGTCGGCGCCGACGATCCGGGCCGGCCCGGTGTGGTACACGATCCCGCCACCGGTGGCGAAGTCGGTGGCCAGCCAGGCCTCCTTGTCGGGATCCGGAGTCTGGGTGAGTCCGGTGGTCGGGTCGACACATCCCGGCTGGTCGACCTCGTCGCACCAGGTGATCCCCTCGGGGAGCTCGACGTCGGTCTTGGGGTCGAACGGAGCCGAGGTGGTCGTGGTGGTCTCCCCGGGCACAGTGGTGCTCGTCCCGCCGGTGGTGGTGGTCGGGGCCGCGGTGGTGGTCGTCGGGGAGGAAGCGGTCGTCGTGGTCGACGAGAAGTCGAAAGTGGTCGAGGAGAAGTCGACGGTGGTCGTGGTGGTGTCTTCGAGGATCGCTTCGTAAAAGAGCGGACTCACCCCCGGCACGGGACTGACCGACAGAACCGGGCGGAACTCGAGCTGCCCGGTGGTCCCCACCGCCGCCAGGGCCCGTTCGCGTTCGGTGACGCCGGGCAGTTGCACCTCGACGGTGCGATCCCCCACGACCGAGATCTCCGGCTCCTGCACCCCGCCGAGGGCCTCGATGCGACGCCGCATGATCGCTACCGCCTCGTCGAGCACATCCGGGTCGGTACCCTCCGGCGCCTCCAGCACGACGGCGAACCCTCCCTGGAGATCCAGGCCGAGGCGTGGAGTGGTTCCCCGGATCTGGGTGAACACCAGCAGCCCGAAGACGATGCCGAGTGTCACCAACAGCGTGGTCAAGGCGCCGCGACGCGACATCGGGCTAGCCGGCCACCTTCCCGGCCAGGGCCCGGCGCGCCACGCGCAGCTTCCCGCCACCCTCGACACGGAGAATGGCGTAGGTGTCATCGATGTATTCGATGACCCCGAATATGCCGCCGATCGTGGTGATCTCGTCGCCGACCGTCATCGACGAGATCAGCTCTTCGTGGCGGCGCAACCGGCTTCGTTGGGGGCGGACCATCAAGAAGTAAAAGAGTCCGCCGAGCACCACCGCGTACAGGATCAGTGTCAGCCAGGTCGAGCCTTCGTCGGCGGCGGCATCGGTCTGGGCGAGGATGGTGATCATGGAACCTCCGGAACCTGCCGCCACCCGGCGGCGGAGCGGTCGCTTAGCGTAGCCCCTCCGGTTCGCGGCCCGACCGGCCTGCAGCGACCCCCGCCCGAAAGGACTGGAACCGACCGGTGGTGATCGCCTCCCGCGCCCCCCGCAGCGTCTCCAGGGTGTAGTGCAGGTTGTGAATGCTCATCAACCGGTGCATCAGCAACTCGTCGGTCACCCGGAGGTGCCGCAGGTATCCCCGGCTGTGGTGACGGCAGGTGAAGCACGAGCACTCGGCGTCGAGGGGACCCGGGTCCTGGGCATGCTCGGCACGGCGGATCCCGAAGTCGCCGCGCCGGGTCAGCGCTTTGCCATGCCGGGCGAGCCGTGTCGGCCACACGCAGTCGAACAGGTCGAAGCCCTGAGCCACCGCATCGAGCACCCCCATGATGTCTCCCAGCCCCATCACATAACGGGGATGGGTGGCGGGGAGCACCCCGGCCACCGCGTCCAGCGCTACCGCACGGTCCGCAGCCGGCTCCCCTACCGACAGGCCCCCGATCCCGAACCCGGAGAACCCGAGCTCGGCGGTGTGTTGGGCACTCTCCGCCCGCAGCTCGGGATCGACTCCGCCCTGCACGATGCCGAAGAGAGCCTGATCCGAGCGATGGTGGGCCGCCCGGGCGCGCTCCGACCAACGCAGGGTGCGCTCCATGGCGGCGCGCACCACCTCCCGCGGCGCCGGAAGGCCGACGAGTTGGTCCAGCACCATGGCGATGTCGGCGCCGATCGCCTCTTGGGCGGCGACGGAGGACTCCGGAGTCATCCGCACCACCGATCCGTCGTAGGTGGAGCGAAAGGTCACTCCGTCCTCATCGACTCGCGGCTCGAGCGAGAACACCTGATAGCCGCCCGAGTCGGTAAGGGTGGGCCGATGCCATCCCATGAAGGCGGCCAGTCCACCCAACGCGGCGACGGCGTCGGCTCCGGGGCGCAGCATCAGGTGGTAGGTGTTGGCCAGAACCATCTCGGCCCCGACCGCGGTCAGGTCGTCCACGCCGACGGCGCGCACCGTTCCCCGGGTTCCCACGGGCATGAACCCCGGGGTCGCCACCACACCGTGCCCGGTGGTGAGCGTCCCGGTGCGGGCGGCACCGTCTGTGGCGGCGACCAGGAACTCGATGGCGCTCACATCGCTCGTTCCGCCAGCATGGCATCTCCGAACGAAAGGAACCGGTAGCCCCGCTCCAGGGCCATCCGGTAGACCTCCCGCCAATCAGAACCCATGAACGCGGCCACCAGCACCACGAGGGTCGACGCCGGAACGTGGAAGTTGGTGAGCAGCAGGTCGACCACCCGGAAGTGGTACCCGGGGGTGATGAACAGATCGGTGTGGCCATCGAAGGGTCGGAGTTCTCCGCTCGCCGCAGCGGTCTCGAGTGATCGCACCACCGTCGTGCCTACTGCCACCACTCTTCCTCCACCGCGCCGGGTCACCTCCACCGCCTCCACCACGGCATCGCCCACCAGCACCCGTTCGCGGTGGATGGCGTGATCGGCGACGCGTTCTGTGGCGATGGGGCGGAAGGTGTCCAGGCCGATCTCGAGGTCGATCTCGGTCACCGTGACTCCCGCCCCGGCGAGGGCGTCGAGCAGTGCCGGCGTGAAATGCAGCCCGGCGGTCGGAGCCGCGGCCGAGCCCTCGCGTCGGGCGAACACCGTCTGGTATCGCTCGGGGTCGGAGAGGGCACCGTGGAAGTAGGGAGGCAGCGGTACCTGGCCCACCGTTGCCACCGCCTCCTCCACCGACCCCGCGATGACGTCGAGCACCACGACCCCCTCCCCCAGGCCGTGGCGGACCTCGAAGGTCACCGCACCGGCGGTGAACCGCGTGCCGCGGCGCACCCGTCGTCCCGGCCGGACCAGGGCCTGCCACCCGGTGGAGTCGTGGGGGCGAAGCAACAGCACTTCTACCGCCCCCCCGGTGTCCTTGGTGGCCGCGAGGCGAGCCCGGCGCACCCGGGTGGTGTTCACCACCACCTGATCGCCCGCCCGGAGCAGGTTGGGGAAGTCTGCCACCCGATGATCCGTCCGATCTCGGGTGTCGAGCAGCCGCGCCGAGTCGCGCGGCTCGATGGCGCTCTGCGCGATGGCGCCCTCGGGGAGTTGGTAGTGGAAGTCGGAGGTGAGCATGGCGGGGCGGAGTGTCGCACAGGGAGGGAGTTGAGAGTTGAGAGTT
>CAYTTU010000129.1:0-2643 GCA_964440905.1 uncultured Acidimicrobiia bacterium
TCGATGTCGAGCTGGGTGAACTCGATCTGGCGGTCGGCGCGGAAGTCCTCGTCGCGGTAACAGCGGGCGATCTGGTAGTAGCGCTCCACCCCGCCCACCATGAGGATCTGTTTGAACAGCTGCGGCGATTGCGGCAACGCGTAGAACGATCCGGGGCGCAACCGGCTGGGTACCAGCACGTCCCGAGCCCCCTCCGGAGTGGACTTGACCAGGGTGGGGGTCTCCACCTCCAAGAAGCCCTGAGCCAGCATCGTGGTCCGCATCGCCCCGATCGCCCGCGAGCGGGCGCGCAAGTTGGCGGCCATGCGGGGGCGGCGCAGATCCAGGTAGCGGTACTCGAGGCGCCGGCTCTCGTCGACCTCGGCACGATCGTCGATGCGGAAGGGCAACGGGTCGGCAGGTGACAGCACCCGTACCGCGGTGGCGGCGACCTCGATGGCGCCGCTGGGGAGGTCGGGATTGACCGTCCCCGGCGGGCGCAGCCGCACCACGCCCGTCACTGCGACGCAGAACTCGTCGCGCAATTCCCGGCCCACCGTGGCCGCCTCGGGCTGCGCGATCGGATCCACCACCACCTGAACCAGACCGGTGGCCTCGCGTAGGTCGAAGAACAGCACACCGCCGTGATCGCGGATCGTGCTCACCCACCCCGCCAGCCGCACCTCGGCGCCTGCATCACCTTGTCCCAGGGAGCCGGCGCGAGCCGTTCTCAGCGGCTCGTCCACGCCGTCACCTCCGCGATCGCCACCGTGGCCTCGTCACCCGTCGCCAGACGCTTCACCCGCACCTTGCCGTCATCCCACTCGTCACCGACGACGGCGACCGCAGCCGCCCCGCTCCGGTCCGCCAACTTGAACTGCGCCTTGAGCGAACGGCTGCCTCCGATCCAGTCGACCCGGAGCCCCAGACCGCGCAGGGTGCGCACCCAGGCGGCCGCTGCGGCGGTGCGCTCCGCGGCGGCCACGGCCACGAAGAGGTCGAGACGCGGCCCGCCTGGGCCGGGCATGGCCGCCACGATCCGCTCGCACCCCAGGGCGACCCCCACGCCCGCCACCGCGGTCCGGCTCCCCACCAACTCGGCCAGGGGGTCGTAGCGCCCTCCCCCGCCCAGCGAGGACTGGGCAGCCTCGAATGCTGGTGAGACGAACTCGAACACAGTGCGGTTGTAGTAGTCGAGGCCGCGCACCAGCCGCGGGGCGATCTCGTAGCTGACGCCGGCCTCCTCCAGTCCCTCCCGCACCGCGGCAAAGTGCCCCGCAGCTTCATCGCCGAGATGATCCAGCGGAACCGGGGCATCGCCGAGCACCGCAGCGTCCTCGGTGGAGTCGAGCACCCGCAACGGATTGGTGCCGATCCGGCGACGCGAATCGGCGGTCAGATCGCCGGCGACCTGATTGAGGTATCGCTGCAACAGGTCTCGATATGAGATGCGGTCGGCGGCGTCCCCGATCGAGTTCAGCAGCACCGTGACCTCTGGCACCCCGAGGTCGTGGAAGAGCCGGGTGCAGAACTCGATGATCTCGACGTCGGCACGCGGGGCGGGATCCCCGATGCACTCCAGGTCGACCTGGTAGAACTGGCGCCGTCTCCCCTTCTGCGGCTGCTCATAACGGAACTGTGGTCCGGAGGCGGCGAGTTTCATGACCCCGGTCCCGCCCGCATCCAGGTAGGAACGAACCATGCCGGCGGTGAACTCGGGACGCAGCGTCACCGAGCGGCCCCCCTGGTCCCCAAAGGTGTACATCTGTTTCTCGACCACATCCGTGCCCTCGCCGACACCCCGGGCGAACAGTTCGGTGCTCTCCAACACGGGCATCACCGCCAGGTCGTACCCGTAGCGCTCCGCCAGGTCGTCGAAGGCGCGCAGCAGACGCCGCCACTTGCCCGATTCGGGCGGCAGGATGTCGTCGGTTCCCTTGATTCGGGGGATCACGGGCGGAAGGCCTCGAGGAACGGGTTGGTGGCGAGCTCCACGGCCAGGGTAGTGCTGGGTCCATGACCGGGTAGCACCCGAGTGTCGCCCGGGAGCGTGACGATCCGCTCCCCCATGCTCCGCATCAGGGCGCCGTGGTCCCCTCCGGGTAGATCGGTGCGCCCGATGGAGCCGGCGAAGAGCTGATCGCCGCTGAACAACCAACCGGCATCCGCCAGATGGAAACAGCAATGCCCCGGGGTATGGCCGGGAGTGTGGATCACGGTGATGGACAGGCCGGCGAGCGACAGCACCGCGCCGTGTTCGAGCCGCTCCCAGCGTTGCGGGCTGGAGAAGTCCCCGGGGGGAACCATGCCCCACAATGTCCGCAATTGCTCGCGGGGGTCGCGGGCCAGCCAATCGTCATCCGGATGGAGATAGGCGCTGAGGGCGAACCGCTGCGCCACAGCCCCGGCGCCACCGATGTGATCGGCGTGGCCGTGGGTGGCGAGGAGCGCCACCGGCGCCAGGTCGTGGCGCGCCAGCAGACCGGCGACGCCATCCGCGTCGGGTGGGGCGTCGACGATCACCGCCGGACCGCCGCGCTCGGTGGCGAGCACCCAGCAGTTGGTGCCGGCGAGCCACAGCGCCATCCCGTCGACGAGCATGGCGGCGAGATTAGAAGGATGCTCCCAGCTCTCAGCCTGTCAGTCTGGAGTTTGGAGTTTGGA
>CAYTTU010000130.1:0-5806 GCA_964440905.1 uncultured Acidimicrobiia bacterium
CCACTTGTCCTCGGCCTTGTCCTTGGTCTCGGAGGCGACCTCCTTGGTCTTGTCCCAAGTCTTTTCGGACACGTCCTTGGTCTTCTCCCAGGCGCGTTCCGCCACGGGCTGGGTCTTGTCCCAGGCTTTTTCGGACACGTCCTTGGTCTTCTCCCAGGCGCGTTCCGCCACGGGCTGGGTCTTGTCCCAGGCGTTCCCGGTGGTGTCCTTCGCCTTCTCCCAGATGCGCGTCGGGGCTGCGGGAGCGGCCGCCGCCATCGTCGGCACCTTCTTCATCGGCGGCATCTTCTTCGCCGGGGCCTTCTTGGCAGGAGCGCTTCCGGCGCGGTTCTTGCTCATCGTGGTCTTCTTCACCGGCTTGGCCTTAGCCGTGGTCGTCGCCTTCTTCTTGGCGGCGATCGGCTTCTTCTTGGCGGCGGCCGATCTGGCCTTGGCCGCGGTGGTGGTCTTCTTGACCGGCTTCTTCGCCGCGGTGGCGGCCTTCTTGACCGTCTTGCGGGCGGTGGTGGCGGTCTTCTTGACCGTCTTGCGAGCGGTCTTGGCGGTCTTCTTGACCGACTTATTCGCCGCGGTGGCAGCCTTCTTGACCTTCTTGCGGGCGGTGGTGGCCGCCTTCTTCCTGGTGGCCGGGGTCTTCCTTGTGGTCACCGATGCACCTCCTTATCGGGTGGCACGATCAGCATACGCTCGTGCTCGGGTTCCGCCCACGGGGACTTTGCGCGACCCCCGGCTAGCGTCCACGCCCGTGCCCCGACACAGCTCCCGGTCCACATGGATTCCGATGCTCGGGGTGCTTCTGGCGGCCTGCTCCGCCAGTCAAGGGACCGACTCGACCGCCACCAGCGGACCCGGTGTGGTGCTGCGCTACCTGGCCCTGGGCGACTCCTACACAATTGGTGAGGGGGTGGAGCCCGTCGACCGCTGGCCAGTGGTGCTCGCCGAGGCCCTGGAGACCCAGGGCTTTGGCGTGGTCGGGGGCGAGATCGTGGCGCGCACCGGTTGGACCGCGGCGGAACTCGACCAGGCGATCGGCGTGGCCGCACTCAGCGGAACCTACGACCTGGTGACAGTTCTCGTCGGGGTCAATGACCAGTTCCGCGGGTCAAGCCTGGCCTCGTTCTCCGACACCTACCGCACCCTGCTCGATCGGGCGATCGGGTTCGCCGGCGGCGCTCCGTCACGGGTGGTGGCGGTGTCGATCCCCGATTGGGGGGTCACGCCGTTTGCTGCGGGAACCGATCGGAACCTGATCTCGGCCGAGATCGATGCTTTCAACGCCGTGGTGCGGGCCATCGCCTCCGACGCCGGTGTGGTGCTGGTGGACGTGACCGGCATCTCGCGCACAGTCCGGGAGATGGTGGTCGCCGACGGCCTGCATCCCTCGGCGGAGCAGTACGTGCTGTGGGTGAACGCCATCCTGCCTGCCGCCCGGGCAGCACTGGGTTCGTAGTGAGTCGTCAGTAGTCAGTCGTCAGCAAGACGGCCTCAGTCGACGACGGTGAATCGCACCAGCGGACTCGTCGCCACCCACTCGGCGTTGGTGGCCTTGGCTTTTTCCGGGTCGACCTGCCAGGACCGGGTGCGCACGGCGAATAGCACCCGCTCACGCTCGGCGGGATCGGTGATTTCGCTGGCCCGCCCGGTCACGTCCGCCCCATTGCGCAGGTGGAGGGTGAACTCCGGATTGGTCTTGAGGTTGGCCAGCCAATCACGCCTGAAGCCCGGCTTCCCCGCGATGAACCACTCACCGTCGAGGTGATGAAAGGCGATCTCGATGCGATGCGGATTTCCGCTGCGGGCGCCGGTGGTGGTGATGTCGCAGATTCCCCCGGCGGTGAGTGCGGTGTGGGTGGCGGAGTCCATGGCACCTCAACTCGGCGAGGTCGGCGGCTATTCCGTCACGCCGGCTTGGGGAGCGGGATCTCGATGTCTGCCTCGGCTCGGCCCACGATCCGCTTCAGCGCCGGGTATGCCAGGATCCCGGCGGTCAGGGTGGCGATCGCACCCAGCCCCATCGCCCAGCGCGGCCCGATGTGCTCGCCGATCCAGCCGATGATCGGTCCGCCGATCGGGGTCGAGCCGAGGAACGCCACCGCCCACAGCGCCATCACCCGGCCCCGCATCTCCGGCGATGCGGCGAGCTGCAGGGTGGCGTTGCCCAGGGCGAGGAAGCGGATCGAGGCGGCGCCCAGGAACACGATCGCTACGTATGTGGCTTCGAGGGTCGGCATCACTGCTGTCGCCAGGTGGAGCAGCCCGAACACGATGGCGGTGCGCGATAGGGCGGTGGCGGGACGCCGGCCGGCACTGGCGGTGGCCAGGCCCCCGATCACGGCGCCGAGCCCCATCAGCGCCGACAGCGTGCCGTAGGTGCCGGCATCACCCTCGAAGGTGAACCGGGCAAGGAGGGGGAGCACCACCTGGAACTCGTATGCCAGCGTCCCCACCACCCCCATCATCATCAGCGGGACCAGCACCTCGGGAGTGGACCGCACGTAGCGCAGACCCTCGCGCAATTGCCCGGGGCGGCGGGTCGACCGGACGCCGCGGCGAATCTGGGTCGGATCCATCAGTGACAGGGCCACGAACACCCCAATGAACGACGCGGCGTTGATGAAGAAGCATGGTGCTAGCCCCACGCTGACGATCAGGGTGCCGGCCAGACCGGGGCCGATCACCCGGGCGACGTTCACCACCACCGAGTTGAGGCTGACCGCGTTGGTGAGGTTTTCCGATCCCACCATCTCGTGGACGAAGGTCTGGCGCGTTGGATTGTCCACCACGTACACGAAGCCCAGACAGGCGGCGAGTACGTACACCATCCACAACTCGACGACATCGGTGGCGACGAGGATGCCGAGGGTCAGGGCGAGGGACGCCGCCACCAGTTGGGTGCAGTAGAGCACCTTGCGTTTGTCGAAGCGATCGGCGATCACTCCACCGAGCGGCCCGAACAGCAGGACGGGGAGGAACTGCAGCGACGACACCAATCCCAGCGCCGTGCCACTTCCGGTGATCTCGAGTACCAGCCAGGCCTGGGCGACACCCTGCATCCAGGTTCCCGACAGCGAGATGACCTGCCCGATGAAATACAGCCGGTAGTTGGGGATACGCAGAGAGGAAAACGTCCTCCCCAAGGCGGCGCGGGTGGCGGCGACCGGTGGCACGGTGCCTCAGGTTAAAGGCGCGGGCGTCCCCGAAAGCCGCAGGCTGAGGGCCCACGACACCCGGCTTGGAGGGTCGCGGGACGCAACAGGGGCGTCGAAGGTCATATCCCGGCGCGATGAGCGATGAGCGATGAGCGATGAGCCATGAGCCATGAGCCATGAGCCAAGAGGCATGAGCCATGAGCCATGAGCCAGATGCCCATCGCCCATCGCCCATGGCCAATAGCCAATGGCCAATGGCCAATGGCCAATAGCCAATGGCCCTCTACCCTGACACGGTGGTCGATTCGGACGTGCTGACGGTTCCCGGCCGGCGGCTGCGGCGCTTGCCCTCGGGCTACCGCCCCAGCGGTCGGCTCGCTGTCGTGGTTCGATTGGGTTGCCTCGCGGGCACGGTTCTCGCCGGAGCCTTGCTCGCCGCCCTCCTCACCCTCCACGACGCTGTCGGCCGCGAGATCGGCGTGACCGCGGCCCGGAATCGCCTCGCCGGGCTTACCGAGGCGATCGTGATCGTCGGGGCGGTCACCGGTATCGCCTGGGTGGCGTGGTTGCGGCGCGTGTACCGCAACATTCGTCCGCTCGGCGCCAGATGGCTGCGCCTCGGGCCAGGTTGGGCGGTTGGGGCATGGTTCGTTCCCGGGGTGAACCTGGTGGCGCCGAAACTGATGCTCGACGACGTGTGGCGCACCAGCGACATGGCGGCCCCGCATCCGATAGGAATCGTGTGGCGGGTCGCCGAGGTGCCTTGGTGGCTCCACATCTGGTGGGGGATGGTCACAGTCACCGGTCTCGGATGGTTGTGGGCGGCCCTCGCCGATCACGACTTTGCCGAGCCCGGTCCCGTGATCGCGTTGGCAGTCGTATCCGGCGCCGCGTTGGTGGCCCTGCCACTCTCCGCCTTGGTGGTGCGGATGATCTCGCATCGCCAGGAGGCCCGGGCCCGCTACCTCGAGTTGGAACAGCCCGAGCCGCGTCATCGCCCGTGGTACGACCGGGTGCTGGTCGGCGGAGCCACCGCGGTGGCGGTGGCCGTCGCCGTGGTCGGTCTCGTCACCTGGCCGGTGCCCTCGGCCGAGGCCAAGTCTCCCGGGGCGGGGTCCGAACATCAGGTCTTCGGGGTCACGGTGGCGGTGCCCTTCCGCTTCTCGGTTGATGTGGCGTCAGAGGCGAGTGCGGGATCCGGGACCATCTCCGCCGGCAATCGAGACGGCACCGAGCGTCTGACGATTGCCTGGTCGCCTGCCGTCCCGCCCGGCGACGAAGCGCTTTTCGCCGTGCTCGACGCGGCGGTGCTCAGCGTGGGTGGTGACGGCGAGACATTCCACCGGGGGCGACCGGTCGCGCTGATGGTCGACGACCGCCCGGCACTGTTGGAGAACTTCTCGTATGGGTCGGGGACGACACTGGACTACGGAGCGGTGCTGGTGGCGGGGTGCTCCGCGAGCAATCGCACGATCACCATGCTGCTCGAGGTCGAAACGACCCGCCCGGTGCGCAACGCCATCACCCAAGCGGTGGTTCCCTCGCTGCACTGCTGATATGCCGACCGCCGCGGAGTATCGTCTGGAGCAGTCACACTGCTGGAGGGTCGTCATGCCACACCCCCGCCGCTTCTGCTTGCTGCTCGCCGCGACTCTTGTCGTCGCCGCCTGCGGTGACGATGCCACCGGCGACACCAGCACCACCGGTGGTGAGACGACGGTGGCCACGACCACCACCCTCGCCGGCCCCACCACGACCCTCGACACCCGCCCCCTGGCGGGGATGGCTGCGGCTCCCGTCGAAGATCCGCTCTTCGGCACCGGGTTCCACACCATGACCTTCGGCGACGATTCCGGCACCTGGGTGGTGTCGGAAGATTCGGTGCTGGGCACCGATCCCGGCGTCAACCTCTTTGCCCTGGGCACGATGAGCCCCTATCCGATTCTGAGCGGAGTCGCCGCAGACATGCTGGTGGTGGTGGCGTGGGTGCAGAGTCCCTCCGCGGACGCTGAGCCCACGCCGGGTGCGGTCGTCCTCTACGTGGAGGGATCCGAGGGCTGGGAGGTGCTCGCCTCGATCTCCGACACCATCGTGCTCGACTACCTGAAAGGCACCACCGACTACATGGCGTGGCAGTCGGAGAGTGTTCTGACCTATGCGCGAACCACGGTCAAGAGCCTGGACTGGTCGGGTTCGGCCCACTTCGTGGCCGATGTCTGGGTGGCGGACTTCCCGGATCACAGCGACGAGTTCCTTGCCGAGATCGAATGCGAGCTGGCGGCAGCGCTGGAGTGCGTGCTCCTCTCCGACGACGGGGTGCTCCGGCCCGGCGATGACACCGAGGCGGTGCTCGCCTTCGAGCAGAAGCTACGTTCGATCGGGTACTTCACGGCCGACCCGGACACGATCTACGACTCCACCACGGTCGATTGGGTGAGGCGGTTCCAGCGCGACTACCGCCTCACCGTCGACGGCAAGGCGGGCCCCCAGACCATGCAACTGGTTGAAGACGTCGCCGCCGGGACCTCGAACATCGTGATGGCCGACAGCGAGGGCGTCGGCCCGGTCGCGTTCGACACGCCGGTGGAGTCTGCGCTTCCGGCGCTGGTCGCCGAACTGGGCACCTTCGACTACTCGGTCGGCTGGGAGATGGGGGT
>CAYTTU010000131.1:0-10049 GCA_964440905.1 uncultured Acidimicrobiia bacterium
CCCGCCCGGCAGTCGGACATGATCCAGCGCCAGGGCGGGTTCATCCCCGGCATCCGCCCCGGGTCGCAGACCACCCAGTACCTGCAGCACATCCTGAGCCGGATCACGCTGCCCGGGTCGCTGTTCCTGGCCACCGTCGCGGTACTGCCCTCGATCATGGCGATCTACTTCAACCTCAACATCGGCTTCTCTGGCGTGTCGATCCTGATCGTCACCGGCGTCGCCCTGGAGACGATGAAGCAGATCGAGAGCCAGCTGATGATGCGGAACTACGAGGGATTCCTGTCGTGAGCCACTACCACTCCCCCCTTGTGGGGGAGTCGGCGGGCCGCAGGCTCGCCGGTGGGGGGTGCCGGTCCCGTCGCACTGCGCATTGCGCATTGCGCATACCCAGCAATGGGTAGGCGGCTTCTTCTCCTGGGTCCACCGGGTGCGGGCAAGGGCACCCAGGCCGACTTGCTCTGCAAGGCCCTCGGCATCCCCCATGTCTCCACCGGAGCCATGCTGCGCGATCATGTCGCCCGGGGTACCCAGCTGGGCAAGCTGGCCAAGGCGATCATGGATGCCGGCGACCTGGTCCCTGACGATGTCGTCGTCGGCATGGTGGAGGAGCGCCTCGCTCAGACCGATGCCGTCTGCGGATACCTACTCGACGGTTTTCCCCGCAACCTCGCCCAGGCCGAGGCGCTCGATCGGGTGGTTGGGCCGGGGGCCTTCGATGCCATCGTGCTGGTCGAGGTTCCCGAGGAGGAGCTGGTCAAGCGGGCCCTGGCCCGGGGGCGCAGCGACGACACCGCCGAGACCGTGGCCAACCGCTTTGCGGTGTATCGCGGCCAGACCGAGCCGATGGTCGAGCACTATCGCCGCACCGGGCGCACCGTGGTGAGCGTCGATGGCGTCGGGGAGATCTCCGAGGTGTTGAGCCGGATCGTGGCGGTGCTCGCCTCGTGATGACGATCAAATCTGCCTCGGACTTCGCCGACATGCGGCGCGCCGGCAGGGTCGTGGCCAAGATCCATGAGGCGCTGCGCGAGGCTGCCGAGCCTGGGGTGAGCCTGGTCGACCTGGATGGCATCGCCGCCCGGATTCTGCGCGACGGCAAGACCACCTCCAACTTCCTCAACTACCACGGCTTCCCCGCCCACACCTGCCTGTCGGTCAACGAGCAGATCGTCCATGGCATCCCCGGCCCCCGCAGGCTCGAGGAGGGTGACCTGCTCGGCATCGACGCCGGCGCCATCTACGAGGGCTGGCACGCCGACGCCGCCATCACCATCCCGATCGGGCAGGTGACCGCCGAGGCGGAGGCGCTGATCACCGCCACCGAGAAGGCGATGCGGGCCGGGATCGCCAAGTCCACAGTCGGCACCAGGCTGGGCGATGTCGGCCACGCCGTCGGCGCGGTGGCCGAGAAGCACGGATACGGGATCGTGCGCGAGTACACCGGGCACGGCATCGGCCGGGCGATGCACGAGGAGCCCCAGGTGCTCAACTACGGGCGACCCGGCACCGGGATGAAGCTGCGCAAGGGGATGGCGATCTGCATCGAGCCGATGTTCAACCTGGGCGGCGACGCCACCCGGGTGCTGGAGGATCGTTGGACCGTGGTCACCGCCGACGGGTCGCTCTCGGCGCACTTCGAGCACACCGTGGCGATCACCCCCGACGGGCCGCAGGTGCTGACGGAATAGGTTCTAGGCATGAGGCACTAGGTCTCGGTCACACACCGTGCGATCGGACGTAGATTGGGCGGGATGTCGGGCGAAGTGCTCCTGGTTGACGAACCACCTCCGGTTCTGGCAACGGTGCGCCGTCGGGTGGTGACGGTCGCCCTGCTTGGCGGGGGGTTGGCCACATGGGCCGCTCATCCGACGCTGTTCGCCGGTGCACCCATCGGAGCGGGAATGATCGTTCTCCTGATGATCCCGGTGCTCGTCGTTCTAGCGGGTGGATTGGTGGTGGGGATCACCCCGAGTCGTCCCGCGATTGCGCTGCTCGTGGGCGCCCTCACGCTTCTTCCATGGTTGGTGGTGCGAGCCGCTCCGGCTCTGGCTGGCCTGAACCTTGCCGGCGCGGTGGGGTTGGTGAGCATCGCGATATACCGATACCGCACCGACACCCCGGCGATGGGTCTCACCGACCACCTGCGAGTGGCGGCATGGGCGCCCTTCTCGGTTCTGGTCCAGCCGCTGCGGTTCATGCGGGACGATCTGGATGGAGCGGGAGCGTCCCTGCGCGACCGGCGGCAGGCGGTGGCGGTGCTCCGGGGGTTGGCGATCGCTGCGATCCCTCTAATCGTCTTCGGCGCTCTGCTGGCCTCGGCGGACGCGGTCTTCTCCAACCTGCTTGGCGACCTGATCGGGTTCGACCCCGGAGGCCTTCTCAAGGCGGCGGGGGCGACGCTGTTTGTGGCCTGGGTGGTGATCGGACTTCTCCGGTTCGCCCTGGGAAGTCGATTGCTTGTCGTGATCCCGCGCCAGCCCGGATTTCTCGGTGCCACCGAGGTGGTCACCATCCTCGGGTCCCTGGTCGCCATGTTCGCCACCTTCGTCCTAATCCAGTTCACCTACCTGTTCGGCGGAGTGGACACGATCGCGGCCACCGGCGGCCTGACCCGGGCCGAGTACTACCGGCAGGGCTTCTTCCAGCTGGTGATCGTCGCCGCACTCGTGGTGCTCCTCGTGCTGGTGCTCGATTGGTGGCATCGACCCCGTGACACCCTGCACCTCAGACTCGTGCTGGTGCTTTTCGAGGCGCTGATCGTCCTGACCGGGGTGATGGTGGCGAGCGCCCTGGTTCGGCTCGATCTGTACGTGGACTCGTTCGGGCTGAGCCGCTTACGGATCTACACCGCGGCCCTGGTGGTGTGGATCGCCATCGTGCTCGTCTTGGTCGGTTTTCTGGTGCTGCGGGGGCGGCGGGACCAGTTCGCACCGGGTGCGATCTCTGCCGCGTTTCTCGTCGTTCTGGCCCTCAACCTCGTCAACCCCGACGCCCTGATCGCCCGGGTGAACATCGACCGGCATCTCGACTCCGGAGTGGAGCTGGATTCCGCCTATCTCGCCACCCTGTCGGCCGACGCGGTGGGGGCCATCCTGGATCGAGCCCAGGGTCCGGTCTGCACCGAGCTGCGCCGGGTGGCGACCGGGATCTCTGCCGACGGCACCGGCGGCGGCCTGCGCACCTTCCACCTCGCCCGGGAGCGGGCGGGGAACCGGATTGCCGACCTGGAAGCCCAGGGGCCCTGCTGACATGCGAGGAACCGTCCCCGACCTCGGCCCGGGAGGCCCGGTTTTCGCGTTCTGGCTGTTTTCAGACTTCTAGCTGGCCAAAGGCCCAACTTGTCCAAAATCCCCAGTCGCGTTACCCTTTCTCGCCCGGCCCAGTTGGGGCCGGTTTTGGTGTGCGCAGGCGCGTCCTGCCAGAGATGAACCGCTGACGACGAGGCGACAAGGCGTCCGTCGGTGGCCCTCGAAACCACCCCGATTGGGGTTTCGTGTGTCCGCCGCCGCCGCCGAGGAGAGAGCACCCGATGAAGGTCCGGCCGAGCGCAAAGAAGATGTGCGAAAAGTGTCGCATCATCCGTCGGCGCGGCCGCGTCTGGGTGATCTGCACCAACCCCCGCCACAAGCAGCGGCAGGGGTAACCGACACATGGCACGAATCTCCGGAGTAGATCTTCCCCGCGACAAGCGCGTCGAGATCGGTCTCACCTACATCTACGGCGTGGGCCGCAGCCACGCCCTCGACGCCTGCGTCTCGCTCAAGATCGATCCCAACACCCATATCAAGGATCTCACCGACGACCAGGTGAATCGCATCCGCCAGTACATCGACGCCAACTTCCGGGTCGAGGGCGACCTACGGCGCGAAGTGGCGCAGAACATCAAGCGCAAGGTCGAGATCGGCAGCTACGAGGGGGTGCGGCACCGCCGCGGCCTCCCGGTGCGCGGCCAGCGAACCCATACCAACGCCCGCACCCGCAAGGGACCGCGTAAGGCGATCGCAGGCAAGAAGAAGGCGACCAAGAAGTAAATGGTTGAGAAGAAGAAGCCGCGTCGCCGGGAACGACGCAACATCCTCCACGGCGAAGCTCACATCACTGCCAGCTTCAACAACACGATCATCAACATCACCGACCTCGACGGCAACACCCTGGTGTGGACCTCGGGAGGCACGGTGGGGTTCAAGGGATCGCGCAAGTCGACCCCCTACGCCGCCCAAGTGGCGGCGGAGCAGGCCGCCCGCCGCGCCGGCGAGTACGGCATGCGCAAGGTGGACGTGATCGTGCGCGGCTCGGGCTCGGGCCGGGAGACTGCCATCCGCACTCTGCAGACCATGGGCATGGAGGTCACCGGGATCCGTGACATCACCCCGGTGCCCCACAACGGGGTCCGTCTCAACTCGCGCCGGAGGGGTGCCTGATGGCCCGCTACACCGGACCCGCCTGCAAGCTGTGCCGCCGGGAGCGCACCAAGCTGTTCCTCAAGGGCGCCCGCTGCGAATCGTCCAAGTGCGCCATCGAGAAGAAGCCCTACCCGCCGGGTGAGCACGGCAAGGGCCGGGTGCGCGAGACCCAGTACCTGATCCAGTTGCGGGAAAAGCAGAAGGCGCGCCGCATCTACGGGGTGCTGGAAAAGCAGTTCCGCCGCTACTACCGCGAGGCCGCCAAAGCCAAGGGCATCACCGGCGAAAATCTGCTGGTGATCCTGGAGAGCCGTCTCGACAACATCGTGTACCGGGCGCACTTCGCCGAGTCGCGGGCCCAGGCTCGCCAGCTGGTCGCCCACGGACACTTCCGTCTCAACGGTCGCCGGGTGACGATCCCCTCGATGCGGGTGCGCCCCGGGGACATCGTGACGATGCGGGAGGCCTCCAAGGAGATGCTTCCCGTTCAGCACGCCGTCGACACCTCACGGCGCACCGCCACAGAGTGGCTCGAGGTGGACACCACCGCCCGCAAGATCACGGTGGCGCGGCTCCCGAGCCGCGCCCAGATCGACACACAGGTCCAGGAACAGCTGATCGTCGAGTTGTACTCGAAGTAAGGGGTCCGTTTTGTTGATCGTTCAGCGTCCACAGATCGAAGAAGAAGTCGTCGGCGAGAACCGTTCCCGGTTCATCGTCGAGCCGCTGGAGCCCGGGTTCGGTTACACCCTGGGCAACACGCTGCGCCGCACGCTGCTGTCCCGTATCCCGGGAGCAGCGATCACCAACGTGCGCATCGAAGGGGTGCAGCACGAGTTTTCCACGATGTCGGGCGTCACCGAGGACGTGGTGGACATCATCCTCAACCTCAAGGGCGTGGTGCTGCGCATCGATGTCGATGGACCGCAGACCCTGTATCTCTCGGCCAAGGGCAAGGGCGACATCACCGCCGGCGACATCAAGGCTCCCGCCGGTGTCGAGCTCGTCAACCCCGGTCATCACATCGCGGCGCTCTCCACCAGCGGCAAGCTCGAGATCGAGATGACCGCCGAGCGCGGCGTCGGATACCGCAGTGCCGACCGCAACAACAAGGGTGAGGGGATCGGAGTGATCCCGATCGACTCGATCTTCTCTCCGGTGCGCAAGGTGGCCTACACGGTCGGCTCCACCCAGGTGGGCCAGATGACCAACTTCGACAAGCTGGTGCTCGACATCCACACCGACGGCTCGGTGTCGCCCAGCGAGGCGATCTCGTCGGCGGGCAAGACGCTCGGTGAGCTGCTCGGCCTGTTCGCCGGCTTCGGCGAGGGCATCGGGTTGGTGCTGGGCGACATCGTGGTGAGTGAGTCGTCCTCGCCCGACCTCGATCTGCCCATCGAGGCGCTCGACCTGTCGGAGCGTCCCCGCAACTGCCTGCGCCGCGCTCAGATCGCCACCGTCGGCGAGCTGATCATGCGCACCGAAGAGGACCTGCTCAACATCACCAACTTCGGCCAGAAGAGCCTCGAAGAGGTGACGGCCAAGCTGGACGAGCTCGGACTGTCCCTGGCGGTAGCCCGGGACAAGGACAACAAGGTCTAGATGCCCACCCCCAAGCGCGGCCCGCGGCTCGGCGGCGACGCCGCCCACCAGAAGGCGATCATCAGCAACCTGGCCCAGGCGCTGTTCTGGGACGAGAAGGTGACCACGACCTTCGCCAAGGCCCGCATGCTCCGCCCCTACGCCGAGAAGATCATCACCCGGGCCCGCACCGGCACCCTGCACGCCCGTCGCATCATCCTCAAGGACATCGGCGACACCGAGGTGGTCACCAAGCTGTTCGACGAAGTCGCCCCCCGCTACAAGGAGCGGCCCGGCGGCTACACCCGCATCGTGAGGATCGGGCCCCGGCGCGGTGACGGCGCCGAGATGGCCATCATCGAACTCGTCTAGCCTCACGCCTCCATGATCGAAGAGGCAAGCCGTCGGCTTCCCGCCATGCTGGCGGTAGGAGTGGTCCTCTTCCTCTCATTTCTTTCCATCGCGGTGGCGACCGTGGTATCGGTCGCTTCCGACGACACCCCCGAACCGGCCACGGTTGCGGTATTGAGCCTCCCGACCGACCTCGAGGTCATCGACGCCCATCAGACCTGTAACGCCGAGGCCTGCGACGGCGAGGGGGCAGTGGTGCAATCGGCGGGCCGCCCCGCGATGATCGCGGTGGCGATGGTCGAGGAGGAGTTGCGCGGCGCCGGCTGGTGGGAGCATCGCTGCGGCGAGGACGAACCCTGCCTGCGTCGCAACGACCTGGGCGTCGAGGTGCTTCCCTGGGTGGCGGTGCACGAACAGCCGGCGACGGCGGCGATGCGGGCCAACATCGAGGGGATGCCCATCGACCAGGCGAGCCTGGTGTACGTGCGGGTGTTCCGTTGCAACGTGCTCACGCCCTGTGAAAGTCGCGCCACTCCGCAGGGTTCGACCCATCGCGTGCTCCCCGACAAGGTGCCCGACTTCGCCCCGGCCCAGGGCAAGGCTCCCGGCAAGTAGCTGCGCCCTGGGTCACGGCGGGTAAGTTGCCCTGGTGATCAACAGACTGCGCACACGGATCGCCGGGCTGCTGGCCCGATCGGGTGCCGCGGTGTTCCTCGCCGCGGCGGTGGTGGTCGGGGTGGTGGTGGGCCTCGCCGCGGCGCTGCTGATCGAGGGCCTCGAGATCGCCGGAGATCTGGTCGCCGATGTGGGCGACGCTCTGGGTCGTCCCCGGCTGGTGTTCCTGCTGACGATTCCTGCCGGGTTCCTTGCCGCCTGGTGGCTGGCGCGGCGTTTTGCACCCGAGGTGGCCGGTGATGGGGTGTCCGAGGCCAGAGTGGCGCTGGCGTTGCGCTCCGGGCACATACCCGCCCGGATCGCCCCGCTCAAGGGCGCGGTCACGGTGCTCACGGTCGGTCTGGGAGGATCGGCAGGCAGGGAGGGTCCCATCGTCCAGATCGGCGCCGGGATCGGATCATCGCTGGCCCGGGTTGCCGGCCTCGGCGAGGACCGGGTGCGCAGCCTCGTCGCTGCCGGGGCCGGAGCGGCGATCGGAGCCTCCTTCAACGCCCCGATCGCCGGAATGCTCTTCGCCATGGAGGTGATCCTGGGCAACTTCGCGGTGCGCCATCTCCACGCCGTGGTGGTGGCTTCGGTGGCCGCGGCCGTAACCACCCGGTCGCTGGTGGGCGAGGAGTTGATTCTGCGTGCGTTCCCGTTCCGGGTCCCCGATCCGCGCCACCTGGCGTTGTATGCCGTGCTGGGAGTCCTGGCCGCGCTGGTCGGTTGGCTCTTCCTGCGACTCATCGACCTTGCTTCGCACCGCGCCTTCCCTGGCCCGGCCTGGGTGCGCCCGGTGCTGTTCGGTGTGGCCGTCGCCGCGGTCGTGGTGGCGGTGCCAGAGGTCGCGGGCACCGGACAGGGCTACGTGGTCGGGTTGATCAACCTGATCAGCGACGAGTCGATCCTGTGGTACTCGCTCGGCGGTATCGCCCTCGCCAAGGTGCTCGGCACCGCACTCACCCTGGGATCGGGCGGCTCCGGTGGTGCCTTTATGCCCAGCCTGTTCATTGGGGCGGCGTTGGGCGCCGGATTCGCCGATCTGGTGGCAACCGTCGGCGACGGCGTCCTGCAGCCTGGGGCATTTGCCGTGGTCGGCATGGCAGCCACCTTCGCCGCGGTGGCCCGGGCGCCGCTCACCTCGATCCTGATCGTGTTCGAACTCACCCAGGACTACGGGCTGGTGCTGCCGCTGATGCTGGCGACCTCGCTGGCCACGTTCCTGGCCGACCGGTTCCATCCGCTCTCGGTGTACACGATGTCGCTGGCGCGCCGCGGCATCACCCTGGCGGCGCGCACCGAGGTCGACCTGCTCGACACGGTCACCGTCGCCGACATCCTCGACAGGAATCCCGAGGTGGTTCCGGCGGACATGAGCGTTGCCGAGGTCGAAGCTCTGATGACCGCCAAACGGCTTCACGGCCTCCCCGTCGTGGCGGATGACCGCCTGGTGGGAGTGGTGACCATCACCGACCTGATGCGGGCGGGAGACGCCGCCGCCGAGACCCCGGTGCGCCAGGTGATGACCCCTCGTCCCGCCACCGCTACGCCCTCCACCCCGGTGTCGGTGGTGTTGGAACGAATGGCGGCCCTGGCGGTGGGTCGGATCCCGATCGTGGCCGACGACGATCCGGATCGGCTGGTGGCCATGTTCCGGAGGGAGGATGTGGTTCGGGCCTATCACATCGCCCTAGGCCAGGAGATCGACCACGATCTCGGCAGGTCGCGGCTGGAGCATCGCACCGGCGGCGACACCGAGTTCCATCGGCTCACGGTTCCCGCCGGGTCGGTGGCCGACGGTCGGGTCCTGCGGCACATCCCGATGCCCCCGGGAACCACGATCGTCTCGGTGCGGCGGGGCACGGCGGTGCTGGTGCCCGACGGTGCCACCCAGCTTGCGGCGGGAGACGTGCTCACGGTTTTCTCCCGGAGCGGGGGACACCTGCGCCTTTTCGATCGGCTCGGCGCCGGCGACACCGCCGAGATGGATGTGGTCGCCGGAGAAGACACGGCGCGGTTCGCCGACATCGAGATTCCGGCTGGTTCGCTGGCTGACGGGAAGCGCATCCGGGAGATCGATGTCCCCGGGGGGTGCACCATCGTCTCGGTACAGCGCGGCGCGGAGGTGATCGTCCCCGACGGCTCGACGGTGCTGCGCGGCGGCGACCGGGTGACCATGTTCGCCCTGCCGGACTCCCGCCGCTCCCTGGTGGAGCGGCTGCGGGCCACCGCCGCCGGTGACCGGTAACGGGGCAGGACCGTCTAGCGTCGCGGCATCCCATCAGGAGCCGCCGTGACCCATCCCATCCGCCTCGCCGTGCAGATCCATCCGCAGCACGCCCCCTATGCCGCGCTGCGCGACGCCGCAGTGGAGGCCGAGGAGCGCGGCGCCGACATCGTCATGAACTGGGACCACTTCTATCCGCTTTCCGGCGACCCCGACGGGATGCATTACGAGTGCTGGACCCAGCTGGCGTCGTTCGCCGAGGTGACCAAGCGGGTGGAATTGGGTCCGCTGGTGGTGTGCAACTCCTATCGCAACCCCAACCTTCTCGCCGACATGGCCCGCACCGTGGACCACATCTCCGGCGGCCGAGTGATCCTCGGCATCGGGGCGGGTTGGTTCGAGAAGGACTACAAGGAGTACGGCTACGAGTTCGGCACCGGACCATCACGGGTGGCGGCGCTGCGGCGCGACATGCCAATCATCAAGAAGCGGCTGGAGGTGCTCAACCCGCCCCCGCTCCGCCGCATGCCGATCCTGATCGGGGGCGGCGGGGAGAAGGTGACGCTGCGGATCACCGCCGAGCACGCCGACATCTGGCACGGGTTCGGTGACGCCGATCAGATTCGCCACAAGTGCACCGTGCTGGACGCCCACTGCAAGAAGGTGGGACGGGATCCGGGGGAGATCGAGCGCTCCGCCGGCATCCCGTTGGCTCACCGCGATGACCCCGGATACGGCGACGGGATCGTCGCCGCCGGCGCCACCCTGCTCACCTTCGGCATCGGGGGGAGCAACTTGGATCTGTCGTGGTTCGGGAAGTGGGTGGA
>CAYTTU010000132.1:0-4296 GCA_964440905.1 uncultured Acidimicrobiia bacterium
GAGTGCGGGAAGGTCGTGCTGGACTGGGGGAGCTGACAGCTGTCAGCCGACAGCTGTCAGCTTTCAGTTACAGTCCCCGTCCGGTCACCGGGGCTTCTAGAAGGGATCGGAACATGCGTCGCAAGGTCATCATCATCGGCGCGGCCGGGCGAGACTTCCACAACTTCAACACCCGCTATCGGGGTGACGCCGCGGTCGAGGTCGTGGCCTTCACCGCAGCCCAGATCCCCGGCATCGGCGGGCGGCGTTACCCGGCGGAGCTGGCCGGGCCCCTCTACCCCGAGGGCATCCCGATCTACGCCGAGGAGAAGCTGGAGGCGCTGATCGCCGAGCACGGGGTGCACGAGTGCGTGTTCTCCTACAGCGACGTCTCGTATGCCCATGTGATGGGAGTGAGCGCCAAGGTGATGGCGGCCGGTTCGTCCTTTACCCTCCTCGGCCCCACCGACACCCAGATACCTTCGGTCAAGCCGGTCGTGGCGGTATGTGCCATCCGCACCGGCGCCGGCAAGAGTCAGACCTCACGCCGCGTCGTGGAGGTCCTCATGGGTCTTGGCCTCAAGGTGGTGGCGATCCGTCATCCGATGCCATACGGCAATCTCCTCGCCCAGAAGGTGCAGCGCTTCGCCGAGATCGCCGATCTGGAGAAGCACGACTGCACCATCGAGGAGATGGAGGAGTACGAGCCGCACATCGTGCGCGGCAACGTCATCTACTCAGGTGACGACTACGAGGCGATCCTGCGCGCCGCCGAGAACGACCCCGACGGCTGCGACGTGATCGTGTGGGATGGTGGCAATAACGACTTCGCCTTCATCAAGCCCGACCTCCAGGTGACCGTGGTCGACCCGCATCGCCCCGGTCACGAACTGGGCTACTTCCCCGGTGAGGTCAACTTCCGGCGGGCCGACGTCATCGTGATCAACAAGATGGACAGTGCCTCCAAGGCGGGGATCGCCACCGTCAAGGCGAACATCGCCAAGGTGAACCCCAAGGCGGTGGTGGTGGAGGCCAACTCGCCGCCCATCCTCGCCGACCCCTCGCTCGTGAAGGGCAAGCGAGTGCTGGTGATCGAGGACGGCCCCACCCTCACCCACGGCGAGATGAAGATCGGTGCCGGCACCGTCGCCGCCGAGGCCAACGGGGCCAAGGAGCTGGTCGATCCGCGGCCGTTCCTGGTGGGGAGCCTGGTCGACACCTTCCGGACCTATCCCGACATCGGCATCCTGTTGCCGGCGATGGGATACGGCGCCGACCAGATGAAGGATCTGGCGGAGACCATCAACGCCTCTGACGCCGATGCAGTGGTTATCGGCACCCCGATCGACCTCGGCCGAATCCTGGACATCGACAAGCCGCACACCCGGGTCACCTACGACCTCGCCGAGATCGGCAGCCCCAATCTCACCGAAGTGCTGTCGAAGTTCGTCAAGGAGAAGGCTCGCAGTTGAGCGCTGCCTGCCTGAGGCCAGCCCGTCAGCTGACGGTGGCGTGGCGCGGCGTCTCGCGGAAGCCGGTGAGCGAGGCGAATACGACGATGTTGTCCTCGTAGCTGTGCGCGGCGCGGTTCCATCGACCGCCACAGGTGATGAGCCGCAGCGACGCTCGGTCCGTGTGCCCGTAGATGAGGAATGTCGGAAAGTGGTCCTTGGGATAACCGCGCACTCCATCGACTGCAAAGACGGCGATGAGTCCGTCGAAGCGGGTCACCAGGATCTCGTCCCCGGGGCGCAGGTCGCCCAGGTTGAAGAACACCGAAGTGCCATTCTGCACCGAGTCGACATGCCCCAGGATCACCGCCGGACCTGGCGAGCCCGGCTCGGATGAGTACTTGTACCAGGCGGCCACGTGGTAACGCGGATAAGTCGGCACCTCGAGCGCTCCCGAGGCGGTGAGACCGAGGTATTGCAGATCGGAGTGGACCGCGATCGTGGGAATGTCCAGGGCGGTCGGTGGCGATGACGCGATGGTTTCGGTCTCGGCCGGTTGCGATATCGCCGGGGTGGTGGGGTGGGATCGGCGCTCCGCACCGAGCCTGGGATCCACACCGTGGGGAGCAAGGGCGCCGAACGCCTCCGCGGCCGGTTGCGGAGGGCGGTCCGGGAGGTCGACCGCCAGTGAGATCTGAACGACTCCGGCCAAGGCCAGCACGGCAGCCGTCGCCGCCATCGCGAGATGACGACGACCGGAGCCGATAGGGGATGTTGGCAACTGGGACTCAGCTCACGAATCGATGCGCAGCGAGTGCCGGCGCAAGCCGATCACGCTCACTGCCGAGGCCAACAGAACCAGACCGACTGCGAGCTGCGTCAGGTTCCAACCCGCGGCACTCGAACCCCCACCGGTTGACGCCGCGCCCACCGGGAATGCGATCGTGGTGGTCGTGGTGGTCGGGCCGGCGATCGTGGTGATCGTGGTGGTCGGGCCGGCGAGCGTGGTGGTCGGGCCGGCGAGCTGAGAGACCCCAGCCACCGTGGAGGTCGTCGTTCCGGCGACCATTGTGGAGGTCGTGGTGGTGGTACCTGCCGTAGTCGTCGTGGTCGCGGCGATCGTGGTAGTCGTCGTGACCTCCTCCGGGGGGGCACAGCCGACGGGGGTGATCGTGTTGGCGGACATGGTCACCGATCCGTCACGCGCCAACGCCCGACCCGTGATGGTGCTGCCGGCGCCGAGAGTGATGGATGTCGCTGCGAGGATGGTTCCTCGGAAGGTGTTGGTTGCTCCCAGCGTCGCCGAGCTTCCCACTCGCCAATAGACATTGCATGCCTGAGCGCCGTTGATCAGACTCACCGTGGCGCCGGCACCCGTGACGAGCGTGCCACCCATCTGGAAGATGAACACGGCGTTGGGGTCGTCCTGGCCGTCCAGGATGACGGTCCCCGTGATCTCGAATGTGCCGGAACCGGAGTTGTACACGCCACCACCCGGAACGGTGGTGCCACCGAGTTCGGTGCCGATCGTCGCCGAAACGGCCTGTCCGGCGGCATTGCCGTAGGCGGCGGACATTGCGGCCATGGCATTGCCGGCGTCGGTGTCGGCGATATGGAGTTCGCCGTTGAGGGTGACGGTTTCGAACCCGGTGTAGGCGCTGCCCGGGCTGAGCCCGACATGGCCGTTGAGGGTCGTTGCCCCGCCATTGGCGATGGTCTGGTTGGCGATGACCGCGTAGCCGCCGGCTGCGCCCATGCCGACCGGTTCCGCGGCTCCCGCCATGGATCCGAGCGTGATGAAGGCCGTGGCAATCGTCAGGATCGCCCAGCGCCGAGTCTTCGGTCTGTGTTCGTTCGCTCCGATGGAGACGCCCGAACTTCGGATCATCTGGACCTTCTCGATAGGGGACTTGATCCCATATATCGGCGTGGCGCGTCACGAGTAGTAGGCACTTGGCCTGCAACAGTCGAAGAAGTCACCTGTATGAGGTTCACCGGTGCGTAACGGGGCGTGCGTTGCGATGCAGTACAGGATCAGATCGCACAGTTCCCGCACCGGGATGCGGATCCCGAGCCAGAACCGTTTTTCGTGTGTTGGATGTCGGAGATGGGACCGGGGCCGTTCCCAAGGCCGGGGCGGTCTACTGCGATGCCGCGGGCCGACTCGCGGTCTGCGGCGCGGGGTTGGAGTCGGTCGACAACCCGTACAATGGATCACGCGCCGCTGCGGCGTCGATCAGCCCTCGTAGCTCAGGGGATAGAGCGCTGGCCTCCGGAGCCAGGTGCGCAGGTTCGAATCCTGCCGGGGGCACCGCTTGGGTCCTCCTACCGATGGGTCGCCGCCTGCTCGGCGGCGACTTCGCGGCAAGCTCCCATGCTTCTGCCCCGCGTCTCTCGCGTCAGACTCTCGAACGGAGATTCCCGGGAGATGCGCTGCGGGGCTTTAGGTTCGAATCCTGCCGGGGGCACCGAAGAAGTCCTGAGTCATGAGTCATGAGTCATGAGCCTGGGGCGATGAGCCGGTGCTTCATCTGATCCTGCCGGGGTCACCTGCAGAGAGCTGTCGGCGGTCAGCTGCTTGGCTTCATGGCTTTCCCGGTACCATCGATGCATGTCGACCACCTTTCCCGATGCGATTCGCACCGGGGTCGTTGCTGCCCTCGAAACCGCGGCCGCACAGGGCCTTCTCCCGTCGCTGTCCGATGTCGCCTTCGTGGTGGAGCGTCCCCGGGATCGCAGCAACGGCGACTGGTCGGTGAACGTCGGCCTGGTGGCGGCCAAGCAGGCGGGTCGCTTGCCGCGCCAGGTGGCCGAGGCGGTGGTGGCCCATCTCCCGGCCATCGACCAAGTCACCGCGGTGGACATC
>CAYTTU010000133.1:0-7566 GCA_964440905.1 uncultured Acidimicrobiia bacterium
AAACTCCAAACTCATTCTCCGGAAGCGCGTGGGACCAGCCGCAGCTTGGGCACGAGACCCGCTTCGGCGAGGAAGTCGAGGGCCGCTACCTGCTCCCGATCGACCTCGATGGGGCCCAGCAGATCCTGCAGCAGGTGCCCCACGACACAGTCCCGGCAGGTGGACGTGCCCTGCATGACGCATTGGTCGCAATCGATCTCCATCGCTCACCCTCCTCCAGGCTCCGATCCAGAAGGTATCGGGAGGGTGTGACGGAAACGGATACCGGAGGCCGGAAACCGGAGGCCGGAAACCGCGACTGGCAACTCGTAACTGACGACTGTCGACTGACGACTTATCTCCTCTTCCGGGTCCACGCCACCAGCGCCTCGGCCCAAAGCGCCAGGGCTCCACCCCGCTCCGACCGCTCCCGCACCTCGCGGTCGTTGCTGATCACCACAGTTCCCGGGGTGCCCGCCATCTTCACGATGAGGTCGTCGGCGCTCATCCCCTTGGGAGTGAATCGGACCGACACCCCGGAAACCCCCTGCACCATGAAGCCGTCCGCCCCCTCGAGGCTGGAGTCGTAGATCACGGTGACGCTGCGCGGTGGACGGGCCAAGGCGCGCAGCCGCGCCAGCACCGGCTCGAGCCGGGAACGCACCTCGGCAGCCTTCCCCGATGCCAGTGCCAGTCCGACGTTGTACCCGTCGACCAGGAGGTGCTTCGGGCCGGAGTGCTGCAGCACCGCGTCGACCGCATCGGCACTGTCGGGTCGCACCCCGCGTGCCAGCCGGAGCGGTTCGGTCCCGGCGGCAGACTCTCCCTCCGGGATCACCCGGATCGCCGCCGCGGCCACTTGATCGAGCAGGCGGGCAAGTTCGACGCTTCCCTTGGCCCACGCCGGGGCGGTCTTGCCCTCCTGAAGCTTGTGTTCCGCCTGGGCGCGCCCCCGACGCTCCCTCTTGAGATCCTCGCGTAACCGAGAGACCTCACCGCTCAGCTCGTCTCCTGCCGCCGCCCGCGCGTCGCGCTGCACCTTCATTGCCTCGAGTTCGGCGCCGTGCTTCTGGCGCAGTCGGCTGACATCGGCCTGCTCGCTGCGCACAGGCGCCGCCGCGGCTTTCTCCAGCCGGCGCACCTCGTTGCGCCGCTCGGTCGACTCCCGATTCAACCCGCGCACCTTCTCCCGCAACTCTGTGATCTCCGCCCGCGCCTTTTCCAGCGCGACAGCAGCCTTGTCCCCGCCGGCGGCTCCGCCACCCCATCCCGCCTCTCCGGCGATCCGCACCAACTCGACCGCCCAAAGGTCGGGCCGCAACAGAAAGAGGGCGGATCCCCGGTCGGGGCCGTCGCCGGCAAGCGCCGCCTCGGCTCCTCCCCACTGTTCGGCAGCCTTCTCCCGCAGCCATGGCAGAGCCTCCATCTCCCGGACCAGCAGCGCCTCGAGGTGCGGGGTCAGGCCCGAGGCGCGTACCACCGGGCGCAGCGAGGCGGGGATCCGACCGGGCTCGAGGTGGACCAGGGCCTGACGCGCCGACTCGGTAGCTCGGCGCAACACGAGGGTCATCCTGAAAGGCACGGGGGCGACGGTATCACCCGCGGTCTGCTCCCGACCGGGGGGCGGTATCGTCGCTCCGCGATGCGCTCCCCCCTCCTCCGCCTGGTGCCATGGCTCGTGCTCGTCACATTCGCCTGCGGCGATGGTGCTTCATTGATCACAACAACCCTGGTGCCGCCCCCGTCGACGACCTCCACGACCAGTGGCGGAGGCACCACAGTCACCACAGACCTCGCGACCACCACCACGACCACCATCTCGGTGGTGGGAAACTCCGGTGTCGGGGACCCCTACTACCCCGACGCCGGCAACCCCGGTTACGACGTGGATCACTACTCGATCGAGATCGAGATCGACACCGACCTGACCGTATTCGTCGCAGGCACGACGACGATCGAGGCGGCGGCCACGGCAACGCTCCCCGAATTCCACCTCGACTTCCTCGGGATGACCGTGGCCAGCGTGACCGTCGACGGCGCCGCCGCCGGCTTCGAGCGGCGCGATGGCGAACTGGTGGTGACCCCGGGCACGCCGATTCCGGCGGGGGAGGACTTCGTGGTGGCCGTGGAATACCACGGCGCCCCGGAGCCGGTGCTGGTGGATTCGATAGGCATCGGCGCCGGTTGGACCGTGGTGGACGGCATCGGGTACGTCTTCGCCGAACCCGACGGGGCTCGGACCTGGTTCCCGGCGAGCGATCACCCCTCGGACAAGGCCACGTTCACGATCGTGGCCATCGTGCCCCGTGGAATGACCGCCATCGCCAACGGCGAGCTGCTGTCTGCAGCGTCCGATGCCGACGACTCCATCTACCGCTGGGAAATGGATCAGCCGATGGCCACCTATCTAGCGGTGCTGGCGGTCGGCGACTACGAGCTGGTGGACTGGCCGGCGCACCGTGGCGTCACCCGACGCGACTTCGTCCCCGCCGGCACATCGGTACCGGCCTCGTTCTCGGAGATTCCGGAGATGATCGATCTCTTCGAAGTGTGGTTCGGACCGTATCCCTTCACCGAGTACGGCCATGTCGTCGTTCCCGGGTTCCCCGCCGCGATGGAGACCCAGACCATGACCTTGATCGGCGCCGGATTCGACGCCGAAGAAGTCGTCGCCCACGAACTGGCGCACCAGTGGTACGGCGACAGCGTCACCCCGGCCACCTGGCAGGAGATCTGGCTCAACGAGGGCTTTGCCACTTTCGGCGAGTTCCTCTGGCTGGAGCACCGCTACGGGGTCGAGGTGATGGAGGCGTATGCGGCGCAACTGCATGCCAGCCTGCGCTTTACCGCATCCCGCCCCATCGCCGACCCCGGGATCGCCGAACTGTTCGGAGCGGCGGTGTACTGGCGGGGCGGACTCACGCTCCACGCTCTGCGGCGCGAGGTTGGAGACGAGGCGATGAAGGCGATCCTCACCACCTATCACGACCGCCATCGCTACGGCAACGCCGCCACCGCCGACTTCATCGCGGTGGCCGAAGAGGTGGCAGGACGCGACCTGGATGCGCTGTTCAGGGCGTGGCTCGAGGGCGGCGAGCTTCCCCCGTTCCCGGGCTGACCTTTAACATCTCAGGATGGAGATTCGCCCGGTCAGGCCCGAGGAGTGGGTCGAGCTGAGCCAGCTGCGGCTGCGAGCGCTTGCCGCCGCCCCGGATGCCTTCTCCGCCACCCTGGCCGACGCCGCCTCTCTGGACGAGCAGGAGTGGCGCCGCCGCGCCATCGCCACCCCGCAGCAGGTGACCCTGGTCGCCGTCGAGGGCGCCCACCTGCTGGTGGGGATGTGCGCCGTGATCCGTGAGCCGGGCAACCCTGCGGCACAACTGGTGGCGATGTGGGTGGAGCCCGATCGCCGCTCCCGCGGGGTGGGCGCCGCACTGGTCGAATCTGCTGCGGCATGGTCCCGCGACACCGGGGTCGGCCTGCTCCGGCTGTGGGTCAACGAAGACAACGCCCCCGCCATACGGCTCTACGGAGAGCACGGGTTCAACCGCACCGGGGAACGGGAGCGGCTCCGCCAACGCTCGAAGGCGATGATGATCGCCATGTGCCGAACCATCACGCCCGATTCGGCGCAAGGGCAGTCGGCGACGCCGCGGTAGCCTGGCTGCTCCCCGGAACTGGAGACCTCCCTGTCGGCCGACATCGGTGTGATCGGACTCGCGGTGATGGGCCAGAACCTGGCGCTCAATCTCGCCGACCACGGCTACCGGGTCGTGGTGTACAACCGCACCGCGGCGCGTACCGCGGAGTTTCTCGCCGGCGCCGCTGCCGGCGCCACGGTCACCGGCGCCGACGACCTTGCAGCCTTCGCCGCCGCCCTGGAGGCCCCCCGCCGGGTGCTGCTGATGATCAAGGCCGGGGCGGCAGTGGATGCCGTGCTCGACGAGCTGTCCGGAGTGCTCGAGCCGGGTGACATCGTCATCGACGGCGGCAACAGCCACTACGCCGATACTGCGCGTCGGGTGGCCAGCCTCGGAGCCCAAGGCATCCGGTTCGTCGGTGCCGGCATCTCGGGTGGTGAGGAGGGAGCTCGTCACGGCCCGTCGATCATGCCGGGGGGCGACCCGGAGGCGTGGCCGCGCATCGGTCCATTGCTCCAGGCGATTGCCGCCAAGGCGGCCGACGGGATCGCGTGCTGCTCCTGGATCGGGCCGGGCGGGTCGGGCCACTTCGTGAAGATGGTGCACAACGGCATCGAGTACGGCGACATGCAGTTGATCGCAGAGGCCTATCACTTCATGTCGGCAGGACTGGGGATGGGCAGCGACGAGATCGCCGCCGCGTTCGAGGAGTGGAACCGCGGACGCCTGAAGTCGTATCTCATCGAGATCACCGCCGCCGTCCTGCGCCACCGCGACACCGAAGGGCCGGTGATCGATCGCATCCTCGACGCCGCCGGGCAGAAGGGCACCGGTCGCTGGACCGTGGAGTCGGCCCTCGCCCTGGGACAGCCGCTCGGCCTGGTGGCAGAGGCGGTGTTCGCCCGGTCCGTGTCGGCACTCAAGGAGGAGCGGATGGCCGCCGCGGAGGCGCTGCGCGGACCGGAGCCCCGGCTCACCGCAGACTCCGCGGCCGCGATCGCCGATCTGGAACAGGCTCTCTACGCGTCGAAGATCGTCTCGTACGCCCAGGGATTCATGCTTCTCGGGGCCGCTTCGGACGAGAACCAGTGGAAGGTCGACCCGGCTGCGATCGCCATGTTGTGGCGTGAGGGCTGCATCATCCGGGCGGCGTTCCTCGAGCGGATCCGCGACGCCTACGACTCCGATCCCCCTCCTCCCCACCTTCTACTGGCCCCCGAGTTCACAGCCGCGGTCGCCGGGGCCGGTCCGGGGTGGCGCCGCACCGTGTCCCGGGCGGTCGAGGCGGGAATACCGGTGCCGGCGCACTCCGCGGCTCTCGGGTTCTACGACTCCTACCGCACCGGGCGGCTTCCCGCCAACCTGATCCAGGCACTGCGTGACTACTTCGGGGCCCACACCTACGAACGAGTCGACCGGCCCCGCGGCGAGTTGTTCCACACCGACTGGACTGGCAGCGGAAGCAACGTCGCCGCAGGCTCGTACCAGGCGTGATGCCCCACCTGTTCGTCGTGCTCGGCGGCACCGGCGACCTGACAATGCGCAAGCTGCTGCCGGCCTTGCACGCCATCTCCCCCGAGGGCGGCTGCCATGTCCTCGCCGCCGCCACCCGCGACCTCGACGACACCGGCTACCGGAAGATGGCGACTGCCGCCCTCGCCTCGGCCGGAGTCGATGCCGCGGTGGCGGAACGGTGGGCGGACGAACACGTTTCCTATCAGCGGGTGTCGCGCGATGGCGACCTGGCTCCCCTCAACCGGCGAGCCGGGGAGCTCGATGCCGCCCATCGTCTCGCGGGCAATCGGGTGCTCTATCTGGCGCTGCCCCCCGAGGCCTTCGCCCCCACCATCCCGCGGCTCGGCACCGCCGGATTGGCGGCATCCCCGGGTTGGACCCGCATCGTGGTCGAAAAGCCCTTTGGCTCCGACCTGACCTCGGCGCGCGGTATCAACGCCGCCCTCCACACGCACTTCACGGAACAGCAGATCTATCGCATCGACCACTACCTGGGGAAGGAGACGGTGCAGAACCTGCTGGTGTTCCGCTTCACCAATCCGATATTCGAGGCGTCGTGGAATCGCGATCGGGTGGAGCGAGTCGAGATCACCGTCGCCGAGACTCTCGATCTCACTGGGCGGGGTCCGTACTACGACCGAACCGGAGTCGTGGCAGACATGGTGCAGAGTCATCTCACCCAGGTGCTCTCCCTGGTGGCCATGGAGGCACCCTCCACTTTCGGCGCCGACGCGGTGCGGGACGAAAAGGTCAAGGTGCTGCGCTCGATCCGCGAGATCCCCGCGGCCTCACTGCGCCTCGGCCAATTCGGACCCGGCGAGGTAGGGGGCCGCCCCCTGGCGGGATACCGGGAGACCTCGGGCGTCGCCCCCGGCTCCACCACCCCGACCTTCGCCGCGGTGCGGGTGTGGATCGACAACTGGCGCTGGCAGGGGGTGCCGTTCTTGTTGCGCACCGGAAGAGCCCTCCCCCGTCGCACCACGGAGGTGGTGGTGCTGTTCCGCCAGCCGCCGATCTGCCTGTTCCACGGCGTGGTCGACGACTGCATCGCCGGCAACGACGTGCTCCGCCTCGTGCTTCAGCCCGATGAGGGATTCTCGCTCGAGGTGGACGTCAAGGAACCCGGGACCTCCACCCGTTTGCATCCCATCTCGTTGCACTTCTCCTACCGGGAGGAGTTCGGGAACATACCGGAGGCATACGAGACGCTGCTTGCCGACGTCATCGAGGGTGATCAGACCCTGTTCGTCCGTTCAGACGAGGTCGAGGAGTCGTGGCGGCTGTACACCCCGCTGCTGGGGTCCCCGGTGCCGGTCGACCCGTATGCAGCGGGAACCTGGGGCCCGGCGAGCGCCGACGACCTGCTGCCCGATGGCGTCGTCCGCTGGGCCACCGGCGACTGACCGGGAACCGACCGCGGAGCGTTAGCCTGCCCGCGATGCAGTTGCGTCTCAATCGCGAGCAAGTCCCCGGCGAGCGCCGGGTGGCCCTCGTACCGCGCCAGGTGCAGCAGCTGGTGGCAGCCGGCCACGAAGTGGTTATTCCCCCGGGAGCCGGCACCGCGGCGGGGTTCCCCGACTCCGAGTACACCGCCGCGGGAGCCCGGCTCGCCGAGAGCGGCGGAGGCGACGTGCTCTTCGGCATCGGCCCGCTGCGCGCCCCACACCTGGATGGGGCCAAGGCGGTGATCGCACTGCTCGATCCACTGGGCGATCCCGGCAACATCGCCGACATGGCAGCAACCGGGGCCACCGCCTTCGCCCTCGAACTGGTGCCCCGCACCACGCTTGCTCAGACGATGGACGTCCTCTCCAGCCAGGCCACCGCCGCCGGTTACGAGGCGGTGCTGTTGGCGGCGCGCACCCTGCCGCGGTTCTTTCCGATGTTGACCACCGCGGCCGGAACCATCCGTCCGGCGGCGGTGCTGGTGCTCGGTGCCGGCGTCGCCGGGTTGCAAGCCATCGCCACCGCCAGGCGTCTCGGCGCGGTCGTCTCGGGTTACGACATCCGGCCAGCCGCCCGTGACCAGATCGAGAGCCTCGGGGCCCGCTTCGTCGCCGGCCCGGTGTCGGCCGCCGCCGCGGGCACCGGAGGGTATGCCGCCGAAGTCGACGAGGCCACCCGGCGCAGCCAGCAGGAGGCGCTCGCCGCCGCCGTCAAGGCAGCAGACGTGGTGATCACCACCGCCCAGGTGCCGGGACGCCAGGCCCCGACGCTGGTCACTGCTGCCATGGTCGACGGGATGAAGCCGGGAGCGGTGATCGTGGATCTCGCCGCTGCCAGCGGGGGTAACTGCGATGTCACCGTCGCCGACCAGACGGTGACCCGCAACGGCGTGACCGTCCTCGGGCCGACGGCACTCGCCTCGGACAAGGCGGGGAATGCTTCGGAGATGTTCAGCCGCAACGTCACGGCGTTGTTCGAACACGTC
>CAYTTU010000134.1:0-3616 GCA_964440905.1 uncultured Acidimicrobiia bacterium
CCGGGTCGGGGTGGGTCAGCTGGTCGGCTATGTCGGCAGCACCGGGGCGTCGTCCATGCCCCACCTCCACCTCGGATACCAACCCGGCGGCGGTGGGATGGTGAACCCGTACCAGCTGATGGTGAAACTCTGCCGCTGAGCTGAGATCTCAGATCTCAGGATTCCGGCGTCTGGCCCATTCTCTCCAGACCATCCATGAGTACGGCGATCCGCGCCGTGCAGGTCTCGTCCATGGCGGGGGGCACCAGTTCGACGATGCGAGCCGCGGCGGCAGTGATCGCCCGGGCGGAGGCGGCATCGGGATGCGCCAGCACCACCGGCATGCCTTCGTCGCCACCTGAGACCACCAGCGGGTCGAGCGGGACCTGGGCGAGCAGCGGCACCCCGAGGTCGTTGGCCAGGCTCTCGCCGCCCCCGGTACCGAACAGCTCGTAGTGCGTGCCGTCCTCGGTGGTGAAGCCGGACATGTTCTCGATCACTCCCACCACGGGCATATACGAGCGGCGCGCCATGTCCGCCACCCGGGCCGCCACCTTCTGCGCCGCCTTCTGTGGCGTGGTGACCACCACCATCTCCGCCTGGGGGAGGAGTCGGGCCAGCGCCATCTGGACGTCACCGGTTCCCGGGGGCATGTCGAGCACCAGGTAGTCGAGTTGCGGATCCCAGGCAACGTCGCGTAGGAACTGCTCCAGGGCCTTGCTCAGCATCAGCCCTCGCCACATCAGGGCGGTCTCTTCATTTTCCACCAGCAGCCCGGTGGAGACCACCTGGATCCCCAGGGCTTCTACCGGCACGATCTTGCGCTCGGCATTGGCCTCGAGGCGCTCGGTGGCGCCGAGCATGCGCGGCACCGAGAAACCCCAGATATCGGCATCGAGTAGGCCGACCCGGAAGCCGGCGAGGCGCAGTGCCACCGCCAGGTTGACGCTCAAGGACGACTTGCCGACCCCGCCCTTGCCCGAGCCGACTGCGATCACCCGGGTCAAGGGGTTCACCATCGTGGGAGTGGCGCCCTCGCGGGCGCGACGCCGGGCCACCCCCATGAGCTCGGACCGCTGTTCCGGGGTCATGGCCGAAACTTGGACCTCCACCCGATCCACTCCGCCCAGGGCCATCACTTTGCGCTTGACGTCTGACTCGATCTGGTCCCGCATCGGGCACGCCGCGATGGTGAGGGCGAGCTCGATGGTCACGACCCCGCCGGCGATCCGCACCCCGCGCACCATTCCCAGCTCGACGACATCGCCGCCGAGTTCCGGGTCGACCACGCCTCGCAGCGCAGCCGTTACCGCTTCGGTGGTGGCAGTGGGGCGCACGGGGTCAAGCTAGGCATCGCCCTGGGGGTAGGCGAAAAGCCCACTCCCGTTGGCGGCCCAACCCACCGTATACTGCCCCCTCTCACTCGACCGGGAGCCGGCATGCAGACCATTTCGATCACCCCCCGGGGTGCCGATTCAAAGGTGACCCTCACCGCTTCGGCGGTGGCAAAGGTCGCCGAGCTGATCACCAAGGAAGGCGATCCCAGCCTGGGCCTGCGTCTCGGCGTGCGTCCCGGCGGTTGCTCCGGCTTCAGCTATCAGCTGGAACTCGACACCGCGGCGGATGCCACCGACATCGTCAACGAATTCGACGGCGTCCGGCTCATCATCGACGCCCAGAGCATGGAGAAGGTCAAGGGCGCGGTCATCGACTACCGCGACGGGCTGCAGGAGTCGGGGTTCCACATCAACAACCCCAACGTCACCCGCTCCTGCGGCTGCGGCAACAGCTTCAGTTAGGCGCTAGGCACTAGGGCGGACGGGTGGCACCCGGCGGGGCGGGTGCAGACTTTGTCGACTGACGACGACCGCCGCTGCACCTCGATCCCCTAAGTACCCTTGGAGCCCTTCGCACAGGAGTCCGTCATGCCCAAGACCGTGCCAGCCATCACCCATGCACCCAAGCCGGTCGGTCCGTATTCGGTGGCCACCGAGGCCAACGGGTTCGTGTTCATCTCGGGCCAGGTGGCTTTCGACCCGGCCACGCACCAGCGCATCGAAGGAGACACCGTCGCAGAGGCAGAACGGGTGATGGCCAACATCGGCGCCATCCTCGGTGACACCGGCCTGGGATACGAAGACATCGTCAAGACGACGATCTTCTTGCTCGACATCGGCGACTTCGGCGCCGTCAACGAGGTGTACAGCAAGTTCTTCACCGGTGCACCTCCGGCGCGTTCCACCTTCCAGGTGGCGGCCCTCCCCGCCGGCTTCAAGGTCGAGATCGAAGTCATCGCCGCCCGCTGAGAGGACCCACGATGGACCAGAAGCAGATCTTTGCCGACCTCGGGATGTCGGATGTCGAGCCCGGCGGGTATGCCGGAGCATGGCTCAAGACTTCCGGCCCGGACCTGGCCGTGGAGAACCCCACCACGGCCGCGGTGATATCCCGGGTACAGCAGACCTCAGGCGATGACTACGAGAAAGTCATTGCCTCGTCCGAGGAGACGTTTCTTCGCTGGCGGATGCTTCCTGCACCGAAGCGGGGTGAGTACGTCCGTCTGATCGGTCACGCCCTGCGCGAGCACAAGACCGCCCTCGGTGCCCTGGTGTCCCTGGAGATGGGAAAGATCCTCGCCGAGGGCGAAGGCGAAGTGCAGGAGATGATCGACATCGCCGACTTCTCCGTCGGGCTGTCCCGCCAGTTGTACGGGCTGACCATGGCCTCGGAGCGGCCCCGGCATCGCATGTACGAGCAATGGCACCCCCTGGGTCCGGTCGGCGTGATCTCGGCGTTCAACTTCCCGGTGGCGGTCTGGTCCTGGAATGCGTTCATTGCCGCGGTGTGCGGGGACACGGTCGTGTGGAAGCCGTCGTCGCAGACCCCGCTATCGGCGATCGCCGTCACCCGCATCGCTGCTCGGGTGATGGAGGGCAGCGGATTCGAAGGGGTATTCAACCTGGTCGTGGGCCGGGGGGCCGACGTCGGTGACCGGATGATCAACGATCGCAGGGTGCCCCTTATCTCGGCCACCGGGTCGTGCAACATGGGCGAAAAGGTGGCGGTTGCGGTGGCCAGGCGCCTCGGCCGGTCGCTATTGGAACTCGGCGGAAACAACGCGGTGATCGTCCTCGACGACGCCGACCCCAACCTGGTTGCCCGAGCAGTCCTCTTCGGGGCGGTGGGGACCGCCGGCCAGCGCTGCACCACCGTTCGCCGCATGATCGTCGAGAGCGGCATCAAGGGTGATGTGCTCAAGCGTCTCGTCGATGCCTATCAGCAGGTGCGCATCGGCAATCCCCTCGACCGCTCCACCCTGATGGGTCCCTTGGTCAACGCCGGGGCGGTGGACACCATGCTCGCCGCCATCGATATCGCCGTCGAGCAGGGTGGCAAGGTCCTCACCGGCGGCAAGCGCGTCGCGGTCGACGGTCTCGGCGGCCACTTTGTCGAACCGACCATCATCGAGATCGATCGCTCTGCCCCGATAGTGCAGGAGGAGACTTTCGCCCCGATCCTCTATGTGATCGAGGCGGACGGGGTGCACGATGCCATCGCGGTGCAGAACGGCGTGCGCCAGGGTCTGTCGTCGGCGGTGTTCACCAACAGCCTGCGGTCGGCCGAGCAGTTCCTGTCC
>CAYTTU010000135.1:0-15086 GCA_964440905.1 uncultured Acidimicrobiia bacterium
CCATCGCCCATCGCCCATCGCCCATCGCCCATCGCCCATCGCCCATCGCCCATCGCCCATCGCCCATCGCCCATCGCCCATCGCCCTCCCTCTCCGCCAATAGCCAATAGCCAACAGCCAATAGCCAATTCAGTTTCTTCAAAACACCGCCGCGCTGCTATAACCGGCTTCCCGCCATGACGATGCCCTCCCACCCCCGCGTGCCGTCACCCTCACCGACGACGGCGCCCAAGCCCCGGCGGGGGGTGAAGCGGGTCATCGTCGGGTTCCTGGTCTTCGCCAATGTCGTGGTATTCGGTGCCCTCGGCGCCGTCTGGTGGGCGGCGAACCGGGTGGAGTCGGCGGTGTCGACCGTGCCGGACCTCACCCTGCCCACGACGCCCACCTCGTCCGGGTCGCGCACCTTCCTGCTGGTGGGCAGCGACAGCCGCGAGGGCCTCGACGACCTCACCAACTTCGGGCCTGCCGGGGGACAGCGCGCCGATGTCATCATCCTCGCCCGGGTGCACCCCGAGTCCGGAACGATGCAGCTGTTGTCCCTCCCTCGAGACCTGCGCATCCATTTCGGGGGACGGACCGGTCGGATCAATGCCACCTTCGCCGATGGCGCCGCCGAACTCGTCGCCGCGGTCAGCGCCGAGACCGGCGTCGAGATCAATCACTACCTGCAGGTGGAGTTCGGTGGTTTCAAGGGGATCATCGACGCCATCGGTGGGATCCGGATCACCTTCCCCTATCCGGCCCGTGACCTGTCGTCGGGGCTGGACGTCGCTGCGGGCACGCAGTTGCTCGACGGTGACACCGCGCTGGCCTACGCCCGCAGCCGCAAGTACCAGGAGCTGCGCAACGGGGAGTGGGTCAGTGTCGATGCCAACGACATCGGGCGGACCCGGCGCCAGCAGGACGTGCTGCTCGCCATCCTCACCCAGGTCGACCGGCCCAGCTCGATCAACGGCTTCCAGAGCCTTCTCGACGCCCTCGGGAAGTTCGTGATCGTCGACAGCGGCTTCAATGCCGAAGAGATCATCGACCTGGGCTGGTCGATGCGGAGCATCTCCGGCGCCGACGTCGAATCGATCACTCTTCCCGTTCAGCAGTTCAACGAGGGCGGCACCGCCTATGTGATCCGGGTCGAGCCCGACGCCTCCAACGTGATCGACGCCTTTGCCAACGGGCTGCCGATGACGATCGACGCCGAGGCTCGGATCGAGGTGCAGAACGGCAACGGCATCGCCGGTTCTGCCGCCTCCGCTGCCGAGGTGTTGATCGCGGCAGGGTTCGACGTGGTCGACACCTTCGATTCGGCCCGAGACGACTATGCGGTGACTGAGATCGTCGCCGGGGCCGCCCACCTCGCCCTCGCCGAGGCGGTGCGGGAGGCGTTGGGGTACGGGGAGGTGATCGTGGGACGCACCCCGATCGACGTCGAGGTAGTCGTTATCGTCGGGCGGGATGCCCCCTCCGGATAGGACTCCGCCGCCGATTCGTCAGGCGGTCCTGCTCGTCGGGGGGCGCGGCACCCGGATGTGGCCGCTGACCGCCACCATTCCCAAGGGCCTGCTCCCGCTGGGCGGGATTCCCTTTGTCGAGTACCAGCTCCGCCAAGTGTCCCGCCTCGGGATCGAGGAGGTGTTCCTCGCCCTGGGGCGCAACCTGCTGAGTCACTGGGAGCGGTATGCCGCCTCGGCGCCGCTGGGACTGCGGGTGCACCTCGCCATCGAGGACGAACCCCTGGACACCGCCGGTCCGGTGCGGGCCATCCTCGACCGGCTCGAGGAGCGTTTTCTGGTGCTCAACGGCGACGTGGTGATCGAAGCCGACCTCGGGCCGCTGGTCGGGGCGGACGGCCCGGCGACACTGGGCCTGGTCGAGGTCGATGACACCAGCGCCTACGGCGTCGTCGTGGTGGGCCGCGACGGCAAGGTGTCGGCCTTTGTCGAGAAGCCGCCGACGGCAACCGCACCGGCGCGCACCGTCAACGCCGGCATGTACTCCCTCACCACCGCAGCGTTGGCCCGATATCCCATGGGGCCGCTGTCCTTCGAGCGCGTCGTGTTTCCCGATCTCGTTGCCGCCGAGTCGCTCGACGCGGTTGTGCTCTCGGGGCGGTGGATCGATATCGGCACCCCGGATCTCTATCTCGACGCTCACGCCGCGGTCCACGGCGGGTCGTCGGCGCTCCATCGACCGGCGGCGGCCCATCAGTCGGAGGACGGTGCGGCGACGGGGGAGCGCCGCGGGGCGTGGTCGTGGGTGGGTCCCGGCGCCGAAGTGGCCGCCGGCGCCATCGTCGAGGAGGCGGTGATCTTTCCCGGGGCGCGCCTTGCCCCCGGTGCCGTGGTGCGCCGGGCGATCATCGGACCGGGGGCGGTGGTCGCAGCCGGGGCGACCATCACCGGTTCCGCCGTGGTCGGGCCGGATGCGGTGATCGGCGCCGGTTGCGAACTGGATCGCGGCGTGCGCATCGCCCCTGGAGCCCGGCTCGACGCCGACAGCGTCACCTTCAGTCCGCCAAAGTGAGGACACCATGACACGCAGGGCGATCGTCACCGGAGGCGCCGGGTTTATCGGCAGCCACCTCACCGAGGTGCTGCTCGATCGCGATTGGCAGGTACTGGTCGTCGACGACCTCAGCTCCGGGAAGATGGACAACCTGGCCGACGTGCGTCGCCGCCTCGAGGCAACCCACGTCACCGATGTGAGGGCTCCCGATCTCGGCGAGGTGTTTGGACGGTTCCGCCCCGAGGTGGTGTACCACCTCGCCGCCCAGTCCAAGGTGCGCCCATCGGTGGAGGATCCGATGCACGATGCCGAGGTGAACGTCCTGGGGACTCTCAACGTGCTCGCCGCAGCGCGCGACGCCGGGGTTCGCAAGGTGTGCTTCGCCTCCTCCGGTGGTGCCGTGTACGGCGACGGTGTCAAGCTCCCCGCCAAAGAGACCGCTGCCAAGTTGCCCGCTTCGCCGTACGGCATCTCCAAGAAGATCGTCGAGGATTACTTCCGGTGGTACCGCGATGCCCACGGGATCCAGTACACCCTGCTCGCCCTGGCCAACGTGTACGGACCGCGCCAGGACGCCTCGCTCGAGGGTGGGGTGGTGGCGATCTTTGCCACCGCGATGCTGTCGGGGCGCCGCCCGGTGATATTCGGCGATGGCCGCCAGACCCGGGATTTCGTGTTCGTCGGTGACGTGTGCGACGCCTTCGTGCGCGCCGCCGATGCCGGGGACGGCCACCTGCTCAACGTCGGCACCGGCGTGGAGACCCCGATCAACACCCTGTACGAGACCATGGCCGGTTTGATCGGATATGCCACCCGTGCCGACCATGCCCCCGCCAAACCCGGCGACGTGCTGCGTTCGGTGGTGGATCCGGCCCGCGCCAAGAAGGAACTGGGCTGGGAGGCCTGGACGGACCTGCGCTCTGGGCTGGCCAAGACGATCGAGTGGGCGCGAGGAAGCTGACAGCTGACAGCTACTCCAGATCCTCCAGCCTTCGCGGGAAATCGTCCTTCAGTAACCGGCTGAGCGCCCGGTCGGCCAGGATCCGGCCACCGGTCTGGCATCCCGGGCAGTAGTTGGTCTCGTTGCTGGAGTACACGATGCGCTGCACCGGCGCCCCACACACCGGACACGGCTGTCCGAAGCGACCGTGGACCGCCATGGCGTCGTGGAAGGCGGTCACCTTTTCCGGGAACCCGTCGCCCACATCGGAGCGCAACCGTTCGGTCCACTCGGTGAGGACTGCCGTCGTGGCGGCGTGCAGTCTGGTGATGTCATCGTCGGAGAGCTTGTCGGTCATCGTCATCGGCGACAGCCGGGCCCGATGCATGATCTCGTCCGAGTATGCCCCGCCGATCCCGGAGAACGCACGCGGATCGGTGAGCCCCCGTTTCAAAGTGTGGCGCTCCCGGCGTAACGCCGCGGCCATCTCGGCGGCGCTCATCGCATACGGTTCCAAACCGCCCGGATCGTGGCGCTCCAGACTCTCCTCGCCCCGCACCACGTGAATGCTGGCCCGCTTCTCGGTGCCCTCCTCGGTGAGCAGGAAGGTGGCGTCGGGGAAGTCGAAGGCCGCCAGCCCCCGCTTGGCGGGAATCACCGCGCCCGGGGCACGCATGCGCAACCGGCCCGACACCATGAGGTGGATCACCACGAACAACTCGTCCTCGAACTCGATCACCAGGCGTTTGCCGATGCGGCGGAATCCGACGATCGCCTTGCCGGCCACCGCCTCGATGGGTGGGTCGACGGTGCGCAGCACCCAGGGGCTGCGCAACCGGATGCCGAGCAGCGGGCCGCGTCCCACCATCGCCTCCAGGCGCTCCAGGTAGACCACGACATCGGGAAGCTCGGGCATCGCCGTGAGTCTGGCCGATTCCGGCTCTGAGCTACTTGGCTGTCAGCTTCTGAGCTCTCAGCTTCCTGTAAACGCACAAGCCCGCCCGGCGCGTTATACCCCCAGGACATGCGAGGGGATGGCCGACGGCGCAACCGTGAGGATGATCGGCAGGTCGTCGGTCCACCCGACTCGTTCGAGTCGTTCTACGACAAGGAAGTGAGGGCGGTGTTGGGGCTGACACTGGGATTGACCCGGCACCGCGCCGAGGCCGAGGACGTCACCCAGGAGGCGTTCTACCGGGCGCTGCGCGACTGGGACCGCGTCGGTCACCTGGAGTACCGGGCGGCCTGGGTGCGCCGGGTGGCGCTCAACCTGGCCGTCGCCCGATGGCGCCGGATGCGTGCCGAGGCGAGGGCGGCGCTGCGGCTGGGTACGCCCGCAGCCGCCGAGTCGCCCGACCCGGTGACCGATCGCTTCTGGTCGGCGGTGCGGTCGCTGCCGCCGCGTCAGGCGCAGGTGGTCGCTCTCACCTACGTCGATGATCTCGACTCCGAGGCGGTCGGTGCGGTTCTCGGCATATCACCGGCGACGGTGCGGGTCCATTTGGCGCGGGCCCGGGCGACGCTGGCGCAACTGTTGGAACCGGAGCGATGAATCTCGACGACCTGGCGCGGGATGCTGCAGCCCGAGTACGTCGCGACGCTGCCGACCTGGGTCGCATCGACCTGGACCGCTTCCGGCGGCGGCGGCAGTTGCGCAACGGGTTGGCCTTCGGCGCCGCCGGGCTTGTGGTCCTGACCGCCGCCCTGGCGCTCATCGCGGTGACGCCTCCGCTGGAGAAGGTGGCGGTCACGGTCTCGACCATCCCGGATACCACATCGAGCACCGTGGCCACGCCACCCCCCACCGTTTCCGCCGATCCAGACCGCATCCTCGGCGCCGGATGGGAGGAGATCGAGGCGAGGTCGATCACGGGCAGGGACGGTGCGGCGGTGGCGTGGACCGAGCAGGGGTTGGTGGTCTGGGGCGGAAGCGGGCCCGAGACGGCTGGCACGACCGCGCCCTTCCTCTACAGGGGCGGCTCGATCCGGGACCCCGCCTTTGGGATCTGGCGCCCGATGGCACCGGTGGGGGTGGAGGGCTTGTGCGGTGGCGAGACGCGGGCGCTGGCCATGGGAGATCGGGTCTTGTTCTATGGCGCCGACGGGCCCGCCGATCGTTGCGCATCTGCCGCCGTGTACCACCTGGGAGCCGACGCCTGGTTCTCGGTCGATGAGGGATTCGCCTCGTTGGCCAGCCGCGACACCGTGTTGGTGTGGACCGGGGACCTGGTGATCGCCCCTGAGGTCGGAGTCGCCTATCACCTTGACTCAGGCGAGACGACCCAGATCCCGGTCCTGGCAGACCGTCTCAACGAGGTGGTGCACAGCCCGCTCCGTGCCCATTGGACGGGAAGAGAGGTACTCGCCGTCGGGTCCGGTCCGGTGTTCGCCTGGGCGCCGGGTGAGGACGCATGGCGCGATGTCGGTACGCCTGCGGTGCCTCGCAACGGCCGCGACAGCGTTTGGGTGGAAGGCGACGGCCTCTGGGTCGTCACCGCCGACATGGCAGCGGTACTCCGGGGGGATGGCTGGACCTCCCCGGGAGCGATCCCGCTCACCTTTGTCGAGTGCATCCCCGAGGCGGTCGCCGTCTCGGGAACGCTGGTGGTGCGCACCTGTGCGGGATTGGCGATCTGGGACGCCTCGCGCCTCACCTGGGTGCTCGCGCCCCTTGAGCTGCCCGGCTATGGGGTTCAGAATCAAGGCGGTGTCGATGGGATCCTGCTCGGCGCCGCGGGCGAGGACGCCGTCTACTCGGTAGGCACGCGGCTCTACCGGTACCGGCTCCACCGGCTACCAGGCGGCCAGATCGAGTCGCCGCAGGCGATTCCGATCGGGAGCATGGAGCTGGATCCGCTCGATCCCTGGCAGTTCGACCGATCCTTCGTTACCGGGTCGACCGTGGGAGTAACTCTGGTCGGACCCAGTCAGTGCACCATCACCTCGACGGGCGGGGCTTGGACCGCCCCCACCGAGTTCGTCGCCGCAGGCGAGATCACGATCCACAATCCGGGACGAGCCATCCTCGATGCCAGGTTGTACCGATCGGCCGACGATGCCGCGCGGTTCGGTGTCGCTATCGATGCGGATCCCGACACGGTCTTCGTGAGGTGTGACGGAGGTGTCGACGGCGACGAGGCGCTGCTCTCCGAGCACGCCACGCGCCTCGCCTCGCGGCTGTGGTGGCCGAATCGACCGCTGGTTACGCCGACGTACACCTCCGGCCCCGGCTGGGATGCTCTAGACGCCGGACCGATCGAAGGTCGGATGCGAGTCGCCGCGGCTTGGACCGGCGAGGAGCTGTTCGTGTGGGGCGGTCACGACGGCTACATCCAGGAGACCCCCGGTCCCGAGTCCTTCCACCAGGACGCCTACCTGTTCGATCCGGTCACGGAATCCTGGCGCCCGGCCGCCCCGCCGCCCGACGGACTGTGCGCCTTCACCGAGGCCAAGGTGGCCCCCCTCGACGACGAAGTGTTGCTAAGGGGACTGGCACCGGGCCGCGACGGGTGCGCCCAGGCCGCCTTGTACCACCCGGGCGAAGACACCTGGCGACTCGTGGACGGCCCGCTGTTCGATCTCTTCTACTTCGACACCGACCTGGTGTGGACCGGCGAATGGCTCGCTGCCCCCAGAGCGGGACTCGCCTGGGTGCCGTCCGACGGCACCACCGTGGGCTTCCCGCCCGCCGCTAGTGGGGACTTCCACGTCGGATCACCGGTCGACGCCCACTGGACTGGAGATCGCATCGTCGCCATTGGGGCTGGCGACGTCCACGTCTATACGCCGGGCGACGACCATTGGACGACGATTTCGGGACCACCGCTTACCGATGGCGGTCGGGTGTCGGTCTGGTATGAGGACGGCCTGCTCGTCGCCGAGCCAGCTCATCTCACCGCTCTCCTCGACTCTCAGGATCGCTGGAACGTCTCAAGCCTGCCGTTGCGCGACGACGAGTGCCGAGTGGAGCTGCTGGTGGCTGCGGAACGTCCGGTCGCCTCGACCTGTTCGGGTATGGCGATCTGGGACAACGGCTCGTGGATCCCGATCCCGTTGAGTGCTTACGGCTGGTCGTGGATGCCGGTGGTGGTGGGCAGCGGCGACGCCATCTACTCGCTGGGCGAGGGATTCCATCGCTATCCGATCGAGTTCGACGGCGACGGTGGCAATCCGCCCGGACTCGTCGACCCGGTGAGCATCCCGGTGGGACCCGCTCTGCTCGATAGATACGGCTTCAATATCCTCTACACGATCGGGTGGAGCCAGGTCAGATACCCGGACGACACCATCGGCTTCTCGATCTTGGTCAACCTGATTGGCTCGCAGGGTGATTGTGAGGTCATCGCCACCTACGGTGGTCCTCCCTTGGCTGAGCCGGAGCGGGTTATCGACATCGGGGGCTACGACGTCCTCGTATTGCCGTCGGATCGAAACACCGAGACTCTGAGCGGCCCGAAGCCGATGACTCACCTTGCGGTCCGCACCGGCGACAGCGACGTGGTCCACATCCACTGCGAGTCGGAGAACGACGCCCTGACTCTGGCTCGCAGCCTGTCGATTCCGTGATCGAGCCCACAGCCACGCCTCATGGCTCTTGGTCTTGGGTGGTGGCTGGAGGCTGAGCTAGCGCCTTACCCCGGTACCGTGCTCGTCCCCGCACCCGAGGTGACACCAATGGCCAAGCTGCTCTACATAACGAACGTGTCCCTCGACGGCTACATCGAGGACGCGGATGGCAGCTTCCAGTGGTCCGAGCCCGGCGACGACTATTTCGTCTTCATCACCGACCTGCTGCGCCCGATCGGAACCCACCTCTACGGGCGGCGCCTGTACCAGACGATGGCGGTCTGGGAGACCGATCCAGCCCTGGCGGCGCAGTCCGAGATGATGGCCGACTTTGCGCGGGTGTGGCAGGCCGCCGACAAGGTCGTCTACTCCACGAGTCTCACCGGGGTCTCCACCGATCGCACCCGGCTCGAACCCAGGTTCGACCTGGAGTCGGTTCGGGCCCTCAAGGACGCGGCCACGCTTGACCTGTTCGTGGGCGGCGCCAACCTGGTGGCGCAGGCGTTCCGGGCGGGATTGGTCGATGAGTGCCAGCTGTTCGTCTATCCGCTGCTCCTCGGCGGAGGGAAGCCGGCACTCCCCAGCGGGGTGCGCACCGGACTCGACCTCGTGGACCAGCGCCGCTTCAGTGGAGGCGTGGTGTACCTGCGGTACCGCGTCGCCACCTGAGCGTTGCTGTCGGCTGTCGGCTGTCAGCTACCTGAACAAATCTTCCGAATCCGGCCGCACCAGATCCGCTGCCCTGCCCTCGCCGGGGGGCACGATCACGCCGCGCACCAGTGCCGCCGGCACCGCGCTGGCCTTGCCCATCACCAGGTCGGCGGCGGCGGCGATCTCGTCGGCGACGGCGACTTCGGTCACGTGGAGTTCCCGTCCGGCGGCGTCGAAGGTGCCGCGCAGGTCGAGGATGGGTTGCATTCCCGACACCCCGATCGCCACGTCGGTGAGTCCCCGCCGCCATGGCCGGCCAAAGGTGTCGGACACGATCACGGCCAGATCGACTCCGACCGCGGCGCGGATCGCCATCCGGATCCCGTGCGCCGACGAGTCCGGATCGTGGGGGAGCAGCACCGCGGTCCCGGGGGCGGCGTTGGAGCGGTCCACTCCGGCATTGGCGCAGATGAAACCGTGCTTGGTGCGGGCGATCACCAGATCGCCGCGGCGCCGGATCACGTCGGTCGCCTCTTCGAGCACCAGGTCCCGGTAGGCGCGCTCTTCGTCGTCCCCCTCCAGAACCACCACGGCGCCCTCCGCCTTGGAGACGATCTTGTGGGTCACCACCAGCACGTCACCCGGTTCGGGCTGTAGCCCGGCCCGCCGGATGGCCTCCAGCAGGATTGCGGGGAGGTCGTCGCCGGCGGAGATCTCGGGGATTCCGGGGAGGGGATGGATGGTCATGCTCATGGCAGGTCCAGTATGAACCGGGCGAGGCGGGCGGACTCGGGGCGATGGTGGATTCGGGTGTCGGTGACGTGGATGCGCACCTCACCCGCCAGCCTGGCGTCGGCGGCGTCACCCTGGTCGATCACCAGGTCGGTGAGCAGGCCGCGATAGGCGGCGAGCACCCCGGCTGTGCCTGGTGGCAGTCCCAGGGCCGCCATCACGGTGTGGGCCGGACCCTTTAGGGCCACTCCGGCGAACAGGGGACTGATCGCCACCACCCGCGGGGCAGCGGCGACGGCGTCGCGCACCCCGGGCACCGCCAGGATCGGCCACACCGATAGCGGCGGGTTGGAGGGGGCGATCACCACCAGGTCGGCGGCGCCGATGGCGTCGAGCACCCCGGGCGCCGGGGTGGTCAGTCCGACCCCGTTGTACTCCACCGAGCGCACCGGATCGCGGTGTCCCCGCATGACGAAGTACTCCTGGAAGGCGAGCCACTCGCCGGAGGCGGTCTCGATGCGGGTGCGCAGCACCCCGTCAGTGACCGGGAGCACCTTCCGGGTGACACCGAGCAGCGGGGCGATCCGGGCCACGATGGACGACAGCGGTTCGCCGGCATCGAGGGACTTGGTTCGCTCCAGGCAGAGGGCCAAATCGATGTCGCCGAGCCGGAAGGTGGTGTCCTCTCCGGCGGCGGCGAGTCGCTCCATGACGTCGAAGCTGTCACCGGCGATACCCCAGCCGTGGGGACCCTCGCGATCGGCCAGCGTGTAGAGCACGGTGTCGATGTCGGCGGAAACCTGGACCCCGTGGATGCGATCGTCGTCGCCCACGTTGACCACCACCGTCAGTTCGCCAGCCCCAAGCACGCTGTCAAAGCCGCGCGCCCCGCGGGCGCCCCCGACCCCCCCGGCGAGAATCGTCACCTGTGTCATCCGGAGCCCTCCGTAGAATGTCCCCCCGAATGTCCGTCGAAACCTCCACCCCCCGTCCCAGCGCGCCCCGGGTGGTGGCGGTGATCACCGCCGACGACGCTGATCTCCTGGTCCCGTGCCTGGATGCGGTTGGCCAGCAAGTGTATGGCCCGGCACGGGTGATCGTGGTCGGAGGCAACGAGGAGGTGCGGCGGGTCGCCGCTGCCCGCGAGGCGATGTGGCGCCCTCACGTCGGGGCGGTGTACGACGCCATCGGGGCCGACTTCGATTACGTGTGGGTGCTGCGCCAGCGGACCCGTCCCGAGCCTGGTGCTCTGGCGGCCCTGGTCTCGGATGGGTTGCGGGTGGATGCCTCGGTGGCGGGATCCAAGGTGGTGGACGCTGCCGATCCGGAGCTTCTGGTGTCGGTGGGCTACGCCACCGACGTTTTCGACTCCCCCTTTACCGGCCTGCAGACCGGAGAGCTCGATCAGGCGCAATACGACGTGATCCGCGACGTCGCTGCCGTGGCCGGCTCTTCGATGCTGATCCGGCGCGACCTGTTCCGCGGACTGGGTGGGCTCGACCCGAAGATGCCGCCTGTCTCGGCGGCGATCGACTTCTGCCAGCGGGCCCGGTTGCGGGGTGGGCGGGTGGTGGTGGTGCCGTCGAGCGTGGTGCGGTACCAGGGGCCCGATCCGGCTCCACGGTGGCGGGAGCGGGCGGGCGAGACCCGGGCGATGATCAAGGCCTACTCCCCGCTCACCTTGGCGTGGGCGATCCCCGTGGCCTTCCTGGTCGGGCTGGCGGAGAGCGTCATCGGCATCTTCATCGGGCGCTTCGCCCTTCCCGGCGTGATCGCCGCCGGGTTGTGGAACCTCCTCCATCTCCCCTCGGCCATCAAGGCGCGGTTCGTAGCACGTCACGGGAGGGCCGTCGGCGACGAGGAGCTGTTTCGCTATCAGGTGAGTGGCGCCACCCGGCTGCGCGCTTTGTGGGACGACGTGGCGATGCGGATCCGCGCCCGGTTTCCCGAGGGAGTGCTGTCCGGGTTCGCCGATGCGGTGGAGGCTGGCCAGCAGCGGATCCGCAACCCCGGTTTCTTCGTCGGGCTGGTTGTGATCGTGTTCTCGCTGATCGCGACGCGCCAGATCTGGTCCGAGGGGCTTCCGGTGGTGGGCTACAGCCTGCCCCCGCCCGACTCCGCCCTGGCGGCGCTGCGCGCCTACGCCGGGGGGTGGAATCCTGCCGGCCTCGGCTCACCCGAGGTGCTGCTGCCTGCGGTTGCCGGCACCGCCGTGGTCCAGATCATCGCCCTGGGCAATGGTGGTGTTGCCGTCGCCCTGCTCACCGTCGTCGGAGTGATCGGCGGCGCCTTCGGCATGAACCGGCTCCTGCGCAACTGGGGCTTTGCTCCCAGCTCCGGGTTGCTTGCCGGGGTGGTCCTCATGGCCGGTCCGGGACTGCGGGCCCTCACCGGTGGCAGCCATTGGGCGGCATTGCCGGCACTCGCCGCGGTGCCCTGGGCGTGCGCCGCGGCGCTCGATCGACGCCGCGGGATCGTTCCGGCTGCCACCGGCGCCACCTTCTTCGCCGGCGTCGGCGCGGTGTTTCTGCCGGCGGTGCTGCCGGTTTTGGTGCTGGCGGCGCTCCTCTGGCTGGTACTCGGCGCCGGGCGGCGCGGTCGCGGCGTGGTACTGCTCATGGTGGCCTCGGCCGGTGCTGTGCTCTTCCTGATGCCATGGGTGCTCTATACCGACCTTGGCGATTACTGGAGCGTCGGAATCGCCCCCTACTGGCAACCGAGCTGGCCGCTGGTCGCCGCGGTGATGGTGGCGGTGGTGGGGGTTCGGCTCACCGCCGAACCGGTGTTGAGCGCCCTGGCAATGTGGGGTGGGTCGCTTGCCGTGGCCGGTGCGGCCCTGGCCCGCTCCGGTGGGTTCGGTTCCGGGACGGCCACCGGGGCGCTCGGGATGGCCACAGTGGCATTGGGCACCGCGGTGGTGACCGGCTGCGGATTGGAGGTCGGGGCGCGCCGCAAACTGTGGGGCGGCACGGCGGCCTTGGGTGCCCGCGGTGCGCTGGTCGGGGCGCTGGTGCTGATCTCCACCAGTGTCCTGACGCTCGGTCCGGGACGCGCCGGGCTCCCTGACGACCTGTATGGCGACTCGTTCCGATTCGCCGCCGGCGCCGAAAGCCCCGGCCGGGTCCTGTTGTTCGGACCGGTGGGTCTCCTTCCTGGCGAGGCGCGCACCATCGACGGTCTGGGCTACCGGGTCTTCGTTCCGCCCTATCCGCTGTCGTGGGAGGCGGAGCTGAACGATCCCCGGATGGGAGACGAGGCCCTGCACTCGGTGCTGCGCTCCATCGTCGATGGTGAGGTTCGGCGGGCGGGCAGCGCCCTGTCCGAGTTCGGGATCGCCTGGGTGGCGTTCGTCGAGTCGAGTCCACTCGAATTGGTGTTCGAGTCACAGCTCGATCTGGTCCCGCTCAACTCTCTCGACTTCCCGGTATTCCGCAACGAGGTCCCCGCCGCGGTGGCGGTCGGCGCCGACGGAACCACCTGGGACGACGCCGGCACCGGGTTCCGCGCACCCGGTCAGGCGGGCGGAACGGTGACGGTCGCGGTAAACGCCGACTACCGCTGGGGTCCCGGCACCTGGGAGCAGGACGGCTGGGCCAACCGGATCACCGGAGCCGGGGGAGAGGTCGACTTCTCAGGCCACTCGGGGAGGCGACTGCTCGCCATCGGCTCCGGGGTGTGGGCGGTTCTCTTGGCCGCATTGATGGTGACCACGCGGGGGAGGCGATCGGCATGAGGCACCGCGTCGCATTGGCCGTCCTCGCCCTGGCTGCGGTCGCCACCGCAATGCTCCCCGCGCCCGATCCGGTGCCGGAGCCACTCGCCGGAGTGGTGATCGACAGTCCCGGGATCGGTTCCCCGGTCGAGGCTGCCATCTGGTATTGCGCATGGGCCCAGGCGAGCGCGGCACGCGACTCGTACCTGGCGGTGGCTGCGGTCGAGCCCGCCGGTGCGGAGTTCACCTTCCCTGTAGCCATACCAGGCGAACCTCCCGATACCGCCGCCACTTCGACTCTGGGACCCGGGGCCTCCGGAGTGATCCTCTCTGAGATCGCCCAGCGCGGCGACTCCCCATTCTTCGTCGAGTTCGACGGAGGGCCTTCCGCCGCCGCGGTGACCGTCACCGGAGACGTGGTCACCACGGACCAGTGCGTCAGCCAGGGCCCGGATGAGTGGTTCCTCGCCGGAGGCTCGACCAATGCCGACGAGGCGCTGACGCTGCGGCTGTTCAACCCTTTCCCTGAGGTGGCCAAGGTCACTGTCAGCGGGTTCTCCGAGATCGGGGTGGAGGCCCTCGCCGATCTGCGCTCCGTATCGGTGAACCCCCGGTCGTGGCGTGACATCCCGTTCGAGGAGTTGCTGCGCCAGCGGCAGAACCTGGTGCTTTCGGTGCGCGCCGAGGAAGGGCTGGTCGTGCCGGTGATGTCGCTCCGCGTCGGTGCCGACGAGGCTTGGTGGGGTGGTACCGGCCTCTCTGCCACCTGGGAGCTACCGGTGGCGCAGGCGGCGGGCACCGACGCCGCCATCGTCGTCGCCAACCCGAGCCTCTCGCCGGTGGACATCACCGTGGACCTATACGGAACCGACACCGCACTGCCTGGCGCCATGGCCTTCACCATTGCCCCCGAGTCGCCGCTGCGCATCCCGCTGGGAGACATCGAACCGGAGGTGCTGGGGGCGCGCCTTTCGGCGACCTCGCCAGTGGCGGTGGCGGTGACCGGGATCGGCAGCGCCGGAACCGCAGTCACGGCGGCCGTTCCCGCCGCGTCCCGCACCTGGCTGCTCCCCGGGCTGCGTAACCAGGGAGACGCCATCGCCACCCTGTGGTTGCTCAACACGACGGACGAACCGATCACGGTGACCGTTGGGGTCCTCACCGAGTCGGAGGTGTTCAACAGCCGCTACACCGTCGAGCCGGGACGCCTGATGCTGGTGCCGGTGACGGATGCCGCCGCGCTGGGATACCTCGCCTCTGCCGCCGCACCGTTCTCAGCCGGCTGGACGTTGCAGGGTCCAGTCGGGATCGGGTTCTCCACGGGGGTGGCGCTGCCGGATGAGTGACGCCCGGCTGGCGCTGGCGATGGTGGTGGTCGCGGCGGCCCTGACGGTGGCAGGCATCGCCCGTGTGGTGCAGCGGCGGCGCTCCGCATTGCGACCGCTCCACCTCGACGAACTGCCCTCCGGCCTGGTCCTGTTCACCGACTCCGGGTGTCGGCGCTGCGCCCGTGCCCGCGAGGTGCTGCGATTCGGGGGAGTGCAGTTCACCGAGGTGGCCTACGACCAAGATCCCGACGCGTTTAGCAAGTCCGGGGTCACCGCGGTGCCGCTCCTGGTGGCCATCGCCCCAGATGGTCGTGAGGTGGGCCGCATCGCCGGCCGGCTGACCCTCCAGGCCCTGCGCAGGCTCACCGCCCGACTGGTGTAGTTGCCAGTCACCAGTCACCAGTTGCCAGCGCCCGATCGCCGGGTTTGAACTCTGAACTCTGAACTCCACACTCCAAACTCTGAACTCCGGCCTCCGGTCTCCGGCCTCCGGCCTCCACACCAAACTACATCAGTGTTGTTATCCTCCCGCCATGACCGAAAGCTGTGTCCGCTGCGGCACCCCCGCCGGAATCGTGATGGCCTTTCACTACCAGGGGCGGACGCTGTGGCTCGACGACCTAACCGAACCAGTGCAGCCCGGCCTTGGCTACGC
>CAYTTU010000136.1:0-7373 GCA_964440905.1 uncultured Acidimicrobiia bacterium
CGTACTCCGCCACCCTGAGCCCCCTCCCGGGCTTGAACCGGGGACCCCTTCCTTACCATGGAAGTGCTCTACCACTGAGCTAAGGGGGCGTTGAATTCGGGAGTGGCAAGGATAGCCGGAGCCCCGATGCCCGATGCCCGATACCCGATACCGAAAACCCGATACCCGATACCCGAGCCCGACTGACGACTCACGATCTGCCGCCGTTGAGGCGGCAGATCGTTGTGTGGGCGGAGAAGGATTTGAACCTCCGTAGGCGTAGCCGGCAGATTTACAGTCTGCTCCCTTTGGCCGCTTGGGTATCCGCCCGAAGCGCCGCGAGGATAGCCCCTGCTGCATGACCAGCCTCCCAGGCGCGAGTCACAATCGGGAGTCGGGTAGCGGGTATTCGGGCACCGGACTTGCGTTTCTCCGCGCCACTCTCACCCCGTAGTCTGTCGCCATCCACTCAAGGAGGACATTGGTGGCAGACCACGATGCGGCGGTGCGAGCCGGCCACATCTCGTTCGAGCAGGCCGAGGGCATCAACGGACGCACCGGTATGGCGCCCCTGGGCGGAGCCCGGGTCGCCGAGGTGCTGGGTTATTTCGGCGCGGTGGCCCTGGCCGTGGCCACCCTGGTGCTCGCCTTCGACATCGGGTTCGGCGATCTCGACATCACCGACATCCTCTTCAGCGGGTTCGACAACGTCCCGGCGGGAGCCATCGCCCTTCTTGGGGCGGCGATCCTGCTGTTTCTCGGTGCCCGCTTTGCCGCCCACCCCCCGGGCCCGATCCATCGGTCGGGGAGCTTCGCCCTGCTGGCCGGATTCGGGCTGGCGTCGGTGGCCTTCGGGTTCCTGCTGTGGGATCTCGATCTGGGCGATTTCACCCCGCTGGCGAAGGTGATCCCGGTAACGGCGGTGGCGCTCTTCGTGTGGCTGCGTTCCCCGTCGGTGCCCACCCAACTGGCCCTATTCGGCACCGCCACCCAGATCATCACCGCGGTGCTGGTGCTGATCCAGGTGCAGGACCAGTTCGACCCCGCGGCGGCGCTGCTCAGTCTCGGACTGGGCGGAGCCCCGGACACCGGTGGCTGGGTTCCGGCGCTGGTCGGCGTCGCCCTCGGTCTGGCGTGGATCTACCTGGGGATGCAGGGGTGGATCCGCACCCGTAATGCCGCCTTTGCCATCGGCGCCACCTACGCCTGGGTGGAGTCGCTGCAGCTGTTCGGCTCGGACGACGGATGGATCGTCCTTTCCACGCTGCTCGCCGCCGGGTTCGCCTTTGGCGCCGCCCGCTGGCAGTCGTCGGTGCTCGGTGGCTTCGCCACCGTGGCGGTGATCGTCCTCATCGGGCAGTTCATCGCGGTGCTGATCGACAACCCGACCACGACGACATTCGTCGTCACCTACGGGGTTCCCGGCGCCCTGGCGCTGATCGGAGCCTGGATGCTGAGCCGACCCGGTGGCACTCCGGTGGCCCGGGCGATGCCGATGCCTCCGACTGCACCCGTTCCGGCGATGGCGGCGGCCAAGGCTGCGGGCACGACCACCGCAGCCACGAAGAAGCCCGCAGCGAAAAAGCCTGCGGCAGCCAAGAAGCCGACAGCTAAGAAGCCTGCGGCCACGACGGCGAAGAAGCCCGCGGCAGCCAAGAAGCTCGCAGTCAAGAAGCCGACGGCGAAGAAGAAGACGGCTCGCTGATCGTCAGCGGACGTACGAAGCCGGGGGGCGCCACGCGGCGCCCCCCGGCTGTTTTGCCCTATGGCTGTGGGCTATGAGCTTGTCGGGCTGTCGGCTGTCAGCCATCGCCCATCGCCAATAGCCAATAGCGGGAGGGCGGCGCAGCCGCCCGACCTTCCTACCGAATCAAACCTCCCGAGGCCATCTCCTCGAGACGGGCGATGCGCTCGGGGATCGGGGGGTGGGTGGAGAACATCCGGCTTAGGGCACCGCCGCGGCGATCGCGCCCGAACGCCTTGAGCGGATCGGCGATGAACAGCTGCGCCGTCGAGGGGTTGACCGCCATCGGAATCCGGGAGGTGCCGGCTTCGAGCTTGCCCAGCGCCCGGGCCAGGGCCAGCGGCGAGCCGGTCATCTCGGCGCCGCTGCGATCGGCCTCGTACTCCCGGCTGCGGCTGATCGCCATCTGGATCACCATCGCCGCCAACGGGGCCAGGATGATCGACACCACGAACAGCACCCCCGAGATCGGATCGTTGCGGCGCCGATCACCTCCAAGGCCGCCCCACATCGCCATGCGCATCACGAACGACAGCGCCGCGGCGACAGTGGCGGCAATCGAGGCGATGAGGATGTCTCGGTTGCGCACGTGCGACATCTCGTGGGCCAGCACCCCTTCCAGCTCGGTGCGATCCATCAACTCGGAGATCCCGGTGGTGACCGCCACGACCGCGTTCTTCGGGTTACGCCCGGTGGCGAACGCATTGGGTTGGTTGGACGGGATCAAGTAGATCTTGGGCATCGGCATGTTCTCGCGCTGCGCCAGGGTGCGGACGATGCTGTACACCTCGGGAAGCTCCTGCTCAGTCACCGGCTTGGCGCCGGTCGACATCAGCGCCAGCTTGTGTGAGAAGAAATAGACCAGGAAGTTCATTATCCCGGCGAAGACCAGGGCGGTCATGGCGCCACTGGTGCCACCCACCAATTGCCCGACGGCGACAAAGATCGCCCCAAGCGTGGCCATCAGCACCAAGGTCTTGAAGTTGTTGCGCATGGGGAGAAAGCGTACCGGAGGACGCGACTCAGTCGAGCGGGCGGAGGGGGTTACCAGTTACCAGTTACCAGGGTGGGCAACTGGAAACTGGCAACTGACTCACGGCCACCCTTGGTGTGAATCGTGGAACGCCGACATCTCCTGGGCGTTGCGCGGGCCCCAGGTGTGGTTGCCGTCGGGGAATCCCTCGCGGATGGCGGTGAGCTCGTCGCGGGTGAATCGCAGCCGCACGGCATGGGGGTCGACCCCGTAGAGCCGGGCGGCGTTGAGACCGAAGATCTTGCGCTTGCGCAGCCCGTCGAGCGCCGGGTACCCGTGGCGCTCCTGAAACTCGGGGGTGATCTGGAAGGCGCGCATCGCCTGGATCTGATCCTGGGGCGACCCGTAGAAGATCGAATCGGTGCCCCACAGGATGTTGTCCTCCCCGAGGTCGACCAGAAGCTTTCCGAGGACGTGGGCCGCCTCTGTGGGGGTGCGCATCAGGAACCACCAGATCGAGCCGAGTTCGCCATACACGTTGGAACCCGGCCCAACGCCGGCGTCGCGCAGGCTGGAGATCAGTCGGTTGACCCCGCGGTTGCGGGTGCCCTCGGTGTACGCACCCTCGGTGATGGCGGTTTCGAAGCCACAGTGATAGACGACGAAGTTCATCTCGGGGTAGTCCCGAGCGACCGGACCGATGTCCACCGGCGACGCCCATCGGCTTCCCCCGGAAAGTCCCTTGTGCACGCAGATGGTGTGGATGCCAAGTTGGAGCGACTTCTCGATAAAGGCCCGCCCCACCTGCGGAGCCGACAGGTCGTGATCGTCGAGGAAGAACCGGCTCCCGGTAGCGGGGTCGGTGAAGTGGGTGAAGGTCTTCCATCCCACGATGTCGTGCTCGGCCACTGTGCGCTCCATCGCCTCGTGACCGGCGTGGGGTGGGGCGAGGTGGGGCAGCATCTGGGCGTGGAGCAGTACCCGGTCATCCCGGGCGAGCCCGAGCGCGACCCGCTTGGCCTCGGCCATCACCTCCATCGTCAGCGGACTGCCCTCGGGATGGATCGGGAGCCCGGAGAGGACCACCATCGACGTGTCGGAGCGGAGGAAGATCTCCTCCATGAAATGCGTCATGGAGAAGCACGACCGGGGGTCGTCGTCCCCGCAATTCACCTGGGGGAACTGGTCGCCCCAGAAGCGACGATTCCGGGTGGCGGGGTCGAGGTCGTACTCGAGCAAATGCCCCTGCACGTCCATGATGAAGTCGTCACCACCAAGGCAGGCATCGGCGGCGAGACGATCGATCATCGAGTCGCGCGGGATGGAGTAACACCCTCCCGGGGTCCCGGCGGTGGCCAGCCGGGTGTAGCGGTCGATGAAGAACAAGGTGATCGCCGAGGCCATGGCGGTCTTGAGGAAGCGGCGGCGATCCATGCCGAGACGATCAGCAGTGACATCGCACTCGGCGCGGGCCTCGCGGATCGCCGCGGTCAGCACCGGCGAAAGCGGCTGGGGGTCGTATTCGCCGTTGGAGGCGGGACCGAGTTTGATCGGCAGGCCGGGATCGGCCTCGTCGAACCGCAGGTCGGGGCCCCTCATCGCAGCGAGCGTACCGGTCGAGTCGGGTTGCGCACCGCAAACGCAAAGGGGGCGCCCTTGCGGGCGCCCCCTCGCATCATCGATGTAGCCAGTTGTCAGCGGTCCACGACCGCCAGGAACGGCAGGTCGTAGGTTCCGCCAGTGCAGGTCACGGTCACGAACCCTGAGTAGAAGCCGGTCCCGGCGGTGCGACCACCGGCGAACTCCACTTCGAGGGTCGTGCCGTCCACGTCAGCGGTGACGAACCCGCCTCCCCCGGCCACGCTGGCCGATGAGCAGGCGTTGCCGCTGATCTCGATCGCCAAGGTGGCGTTGGCCGGGGCATTGCCCTTGAACACGCCGAACGAAGCGCTCGACGGGTAGAAGAACGACTGCGCCGCAACCGCGGCGACCACGTCGATCAATCCACCACCCTGCTCCCACACCTCGTATCCGAGGTCGACCGCCGTGGTGACCAGAGCCGACTTCACCTCACGGTTGTCGAGGCCCTCGGCCACCAGGATCGCGGCTGCCCCCGACACGTGCGGGGTCGCCATCGAGGTGCCGTTGAACAGGTCATAGGTGCGGTTGGTCGGCAACAGGTTGCTGCCGAGCGTGAACACCGACGACAGCACGCTCTGTCCAGGCGCCACCACATCGGGCTTGACGATGTGGGTGAACGGCGCCGGTCCGATATTGGAGAAGTCCGTAAGCAGGTTCGGCGTGGCAAAACCCAGTTGCCGCGGCGTGACCACCGCGGTGGTCGCCACCGCATCCGCCTCGATCTCCAGTGCCAACCCGCTTGCCAGGGACACCATCACGGCCGGGTAGAAGTCGTCGAACCCGGGGGTCCGTCCCATCGGGAACGGGTCGGCATCCGCGACGTTGTTGTAGACGATCACACCGTAGGCCCCAGCATCTTGGGCAACCGCGACCTTCTGGCTGAAGGAACACGTGCCGCGGCTGATGATCACGATGTCGCCAGAGTGGTCGCCAACTCCGACCCCGGAGCAGGCCTGGTTGTCGCTACCGGACCAGTCCTCGAGGTCGTGCGACAAGCCGTCGAAGTCGGGGAACTCCCCGACCGCGGCCTGGTACACATTGCCCCCCGAGGTTGTGACCTCGGCGCTCAACTCGTGGGCGTTGGTCGTCGCCCCGACACCAATCACCTCGGAGCCGCTCGCCGGTGACCCCACCTGGTAGAGGCCGGGATCGCTGTTGCCGGTGGCGGCAACCACGACCAACCCCGCCTCTGCGGCGGCATTGGACACCTCGGCCAGGAAGTCGTGCGGCCCCTGCACCCCGCCGCTCAGGCTCATGTTGATCACATCCATGCCGTCGAGGACCGCATCCTCGATGGCATCGGCGATGTCGTGGCTGAACGCAGATCCGCCGAAGGCGACCATGCCGGCGCCGATGAACGGGAATACGTTGTAGTCGAACAGGTCGACCCCGGGGGCCACACCACTCAGGGTGATGGTGTCCGAACCCGGCAGTGGGAAGTTCACTTCGGTTATACAGCCGCCAATGGTCCCGGCCACGTGAGTTCCGTGCTCCGAGGAGAAGTACAACGGGTCACCCGGGCCCGGGGTGTAACCCGGCCCGAAGATCGCCGAAGCCGACGGCACCTGCGGAAGGATGCCCTGGCCGCTGTAGTAGATGCCTCCGAACACGATCTCCTTGCAGGCGAAGAACGGGTGGTCGGGGTCGATGCCGGAGTCGATGACTCCGACCTGCACCCCGGCACCGGCATTGGCCTGGCCGACCACACCCCAGTAGTCGACGACGTTGATCAGATGGACGCTCTCGTTCATGTCCATCTGGTAGAGGGTGGACGCCTGGGTGCGCTCCACTCCGGAGATGGTGGTGATCTTGTTGAGATCCGACCCGTTGAGCTTCACCACCACAGCATTGGCCGTGACGAAGAAGTGATCCACCACCTCGGCATTCGGAGCGACGGTGGTGAGCCGGGACACGAACCGGTCATGCTGGCGCTGCATGCGGTCCAGGGCACGGGCATAGCCCTGCGAAGTGGGATCGAACCGCCCGTTGGTCTTGGTCGTGTCGTCGTGTGCGGCGGCCGCGCCGTTCAGCGTGACGATCACATAGTCGCCATCGCCGGCGTCCGTGGTCCCCTGGGCTCCCGCCGCCGCGGTTGCTACCAGTGAGGCGGTGAGCATGGCGCCTACCGCCAACAGGACTCTCCATTTGCCAGATCGCATCTCGATCTCCTTCCCGGGTCAGAGCCCGGCTCGGTGGGCCTGGTGGTGTCGGAACTTAAAGCATCCTGCGGTGTTGTGCTTCCGAAGGCGCGAACCATTTCCGACCTAGTCATGGGCAATCGTCGGCCGCCTGGAATACCTTACGGACCCGGGATCAGGCAGTGGCAGTGGAAGGCCTTCTAGCCACCAGAACGCGAAAATCTCCCAACCCGCGGGGATGAAGCAGGGTCTCGGCCTCGGTCACCCGGTTGCGCAGCTGGAGCCGCTCCATGACTGGTCCGGTTCGGGCGGCGTCGAGTTCCGCGTGACGCAGCTCGCTAAGCCGGTCCCGCAGACCCCATTGGGTGAGGAACTCCGCCTGGGTGGAGTACTCCACCTCGGCTCCGGCCTCCGCGGCCACCGCCGCCAGGGCATCGAAGGCGACATCCATGGTGATGTCGGTGGCGCCAGGCTCGAGGAGCGGGTCGGGTCCGAGGTGATGCGCCCGGTAGGTACGCAGCGTGCCCTGGGCACGCCGATTGCGCAGTCCGTCGGCGGTGTCTCCGTAGTCGATCATCACCACCGCCCCGGCGCCGATGGTCTGCAACGCGGCCAGTAGCCACCGCGCCGCCGCCAGCTGGACTTCGACCCGCGAGCCTGCGGGGAGGCCCGGAGCGAAGCGTTCCGCCCAGGCGGCGACATCGGAACGCGCCACCACCCGCGCCGCTCCAAGCCGACCACCGACGATCGAAACCACCTCCTCCTCCCAACCGTCCGCGGTTCGTACTGCCACCGCGGCGGGGAGATTGTCGGCGAGCTCGTTGGCGACGATGACACCGCGGGGCAGCCGCCCGACCTCGTGGAGATCTTCCACGACCCTGACATCGGGAAGCCGCGT
>CAYTTU010000137.1:0-7715 GCA_964440905.1 uncultured Acidimicrobiia bacterium
TGGGGGCCGGCCTCGAACTTGAGTCGAGAGAATGCGCCGCGGCCCTTGACCGCAAAGGTGATCTCCTTGAATCCGCCGGCGTCGGAGACGGAGGTGTTCATCGGCTCGATCCCCCAACCGCGGGCCTCGGCGTACTTCTGGTACATCCGGAACAGGTCTCCGGCCCAGATCGCCGCCTCGTCTCCGCCCACCGCGCCCCGAATCTCCACGATCACGTCCTTCTCGTCGTTGGGATCCTTGGGGACCAGCATCACCCGGAGCCGCTGCTCGAGGCGGGTGGCGGTCGCCGAGCGCTCGTCGGCGATGGTTCGCAGTTCCGCCACCATTTTCGGATCCGACTCGATCGCAGCCAGCTCGGCGGCGTCGGAGGCGTCGGCATCGGCCGCCTTCCACTGCTCGTACACCACCACCACATCGCGCAACTCGCGATGGCGGCGGGCCACCTCGGTGTACCGCTCCTGATTGGAGGCGATGGCGGGGTCCGCCATCTGCTCCAGCGTCGCCCGATGGGCCGCCGCCACCTCCTCGAGGCGGGCGGCCAGCAGCGGTTCCATCAGACGCCGCCCTCGTAGGACAGCGCCCCGGGAAGGACCGGCCCGCGACCCTCGACCGCCCGACGCTCTGATTCGTCGAGAGAGACCAGAAGCGAGGCGACCGCCACCTCCACCTGGTCGGCGGCGGGCTCCGCGGTGGTGAGCCGCTGCAGCCACATGCCAGGACGGGAGAAGAAGGCGAGCCAGCTGGTGCTGGCGGCGACCTTGAGCAGCTCGTAGGCGAGGCCGGCGATCACCGGGATGAGGAAGATGCGGCTGAGTACGAGCCACAGAAGCGACGGCCGGCCGACCGCGGTGAACACCACGATGGCGATGAGGATCACGATCAACAGGAAGTTCGTGCCGCAACGGGGGTGACGCGGGCTGTAGCGCTGAATCGCCTCGAGACTGAGGGGATCGCCGGCCTCGTAGGCGTGGATGGTCTTGTGCTCGGCGCCGTGGAACTCAAAGACCCGCTTGATGTCCTTCGACTGCCCGATCGCCCAGATGTACCCGACGAAGAGCAGCACGCGGACCACTCCATCGACGACGTTGAAAAGGATCACCGACTCACCGAAGAGGCGCTCCACCCCGCGGGCCACGAACAGCGGGAGGAGCATGAAGATGCCGATGAACAGGACCAGGGCGACCGCCATCGCACCGGCGATGTAGATCCCCTTGACCTCCTCGCCCTCCTCCTCGCCTCCGGCTTTGATCGCCGACCAGGAGAGGGCACGGAACCCCAGGGAAAGCGACTCTCCCAGCACCATCACTCCCCGGATGAAGGGGATGCGAGCCAGGCGGGAACGCGACGACAGGCGGGGGAGCGAATCGCACCGTGCCTCGATGACCCCGTCGGGACGGCGCACCGCCACTGCCCAGCGGGTGGGGGCGCGCATCATCACGCCTTCGATGACGGCCTGACCGCCGACGGTTGCCCCCGGCGGGCGGCTCACCCGATCAGTCCTGCGAAGCGGACTCTTCGCCGCGGGTGAACGAGGCGCGCCCGTAGCGCTTGCGGAACCGTTCCACCCGTCCACCGGAGTCGAGCAGGATCTGCTTTCCGGTATAGAAGGGGTGGCTGGCGCTGGTGATCTCGACCTTGGCGAGGGGGTAGGTCTTGCCGTCCTCCCACTCGATGGTCTCAGTGGTGCGGATGGTGGATCGCGTCAGGAACTTGAAATCCGAAGAGGTGTCCTGAAACACCACTTCGCGGTAGTTGGGGTGGATGCCTTCTCGCAACTCGATCTCCTCGGGGGGTTCGGATACTAACGCTGGCGTTTTAGTGGCTGGCTGTCAGCTATCAGCTCAGAGCTGACAGCTAGTTCCCTGACTTGGCCACGTCGGCGAGGAACTCCGCATTCGACTTGGTGCTCTTCAGCCGGTCGATCAGCAGTTCGAGCCCCGCCGAAGGCTCGGGAAGGGCGAGCAGCACCCGGCGTAGCTTCCATACCTGGGCCAGCTCGTTGGGCGAGAACAGCAGCTCCTCCTTGCGGGTTCCCGAGGCCTCGATGTCGATGGCCGGATAGACCCGCTTGTCGGCGAGCTTGCGGTCGAGCCGCAGCTCCATGTTCCCGGTGCCCTTGAACTCCTCGAAGATGACCTCGTCCATCCGTGATCCGGTCTCAACCAGCGCGGTGCCGAGGATGGTGAGGCTGCCCCCCTCCTCGATGTTGCGCGCCGCCCCGAAGAACCGCTTCGGCGGGTACAGGGCGGTGGAGTCGACGCCTCCGGAGAGGATGCGGCCCGAGGCCGGTGTCGCCAGGTTGTAGGCGCGGGCGAGGCGGGTAATCGAGTCGAGCAGGATCACCACGTCGTTGCCCGCCTCCACCAGGCGCTTGGCCCGCTCCAGGGCGAGTTCGGCGACCTGGGTGTGCTCCTCGGCGGGACGGTCGAAGGTGGAGTACACCACCTCACCCTTGACCGAGCGCTGCATGTCGGTGACCTCTTCGGGCCGCTCGTCCACCAGCACCACGATCAACTGGCACTCCGGGTTGTTGAGCGTGATCGAGTTGGCGATCTCCTTGAGCACGGTCGTCTTCCCCGCCTTGGGGGGCGACACGATCAGCCCGCGCTGACCCTTGCCGATCGGCGCGATCAGGTCGATGATCCGCGCCAGCACGTGGTTCGGCTGCCCGGGCACCTCGAGTGGCAGGCGGTCGTCCGGGAACAGCGGAGTGAGGTCGCCGAACTTTGGCCGGCGACGCGCCTCTTCCACGGTGAGTCCGCTCACGGAGTCGATCCGGGTCAGTGCCGGGAACTTCTCCTGGGAGCGAGGCGGGCGAATCGGCCCGGTGAGAATGTCACCGCGCCGCAGCCCGAACTTGCGCACCTGGGTGGCGGAGACGTACACATCCTTGTCTCCGGGCAGATAACCCGTGCAGCGTAGGAAACCGTAGCCCTCGGGAAGGATGTCGAGAATCCCCTCGCGGTCCTCGAGGTCGGACTCGTCCCACACCTTCTCCTCGCCGGGTTCGGCGGCATCCTGCATCCGGCTGCTTCCCTGCATGCCTCCGCCCTGGCCAGCGGGGCGGCCACCGCGACGATTGCGTCGCCGGTTGCCGCGGTCCTCGAAGTCACGCGGCCCGCGGCTCCCGCCGCCACCGCCGCCGATCTGGTTGCTGCGGGGCTGCGGCTCGTCGTCGCCGCCGCCACCGTTGTCGGCGCTGCGGCGGGGCACGATGTCAGGCACCTCCACCGGGGCAGGCTCGTCGCTGGCGTCGAAGCGATCCGAGTCGAGGATGGCGGCGATCAGCTTGGACTTCTGCAGGGTCTGATGATCCGCCACCTCGATGGCAGCGGCAATGGTGCGCAGCTCGTCGAGTGACTTCTCCTGCAATTTGGCTCTCGTGGTCATGTGGTCCTTTCGCCTCTTCAGGACTTCTTGCGCCCGGACAGCGCGGCCTGATAGGCCTCCCAGTCACGGTTGAAACGCTCGTTGCCGATGTCGGTGAGCGGGTGGTCGAACAGCTTGTCCATCACCGCAAAGGGCATCGTGGCGGCATCGGCGCCGAGCCGGGCCGACTCGACCACGTGGATCGGATGGCGCAGGCTGGCAGCGAGCACCTCGGTCTCGTAACCCTGTACGGCGTAGGTGTTGACGATCTCAGCGAGTAATCCCAGTCCGTCGTTTCCGACGTCGTCGATCCGCCCCAGGAACGGCGACACGAAGGTGGCGCCGATCGTGCCGGCGATGATCGCCTGGGCGGTGGAGAACACCAGTGTGACGTTGATCGGTATGTCCTCGGCGACGAGGCGAGACCCGGCGGTCACGCCTGCCCGGGTCATGGGCACCTTCACCACGACGTTGTCTGCGATGGTGCGCAGCGAGTAACCCTGGCGCACCATCTCGTCGGGATCGTCGGAGACCACTTCTGCGGAGACCGGGCCGTCGACGATGGCGGTGATCGCCTTGATGAGATCGTGAAACGCCAATCCCTCCTTGGCGGCAAGGCTCGGATTGGTGGTGATCCCATCCAGGATCCCCCAGCCGACGGCGGTCTCGATATCAGCGAGATGCGCCGTGTCCAGGAACAGTTTCAACGTGCCTCCAGAGAGGTCGGATCCCTGCGCCGGCCACGCCACGGAAAACCGCGCGGGTCTTGGGGTGGCAGATGCGAGAGAAGCGGGCGGATGCCCGGAGGGGAGTGTAGGCACACGGTGGCGCGGACGCAACGCGGAGGCAGGTATCAGGCGTCAGATCTCAGATATCAGGCTCGCGGCTGTGGGGGTCGCCTTCTGAGATCTGACATCTGAGATCTGAGATCTTCCTCTACCAGCCCAGGGCTTCGAGCACTGCGGGCGTCGTGGCGGCCACTGCTTCGGGTACCACCGTCTCCCCGATGGCCCGCTCCGGGTCCTTGAGCCCGTGGCCGGTGAGCGTGCACACCACCACGCCCTCGGGGAGCTGGGCGGCGTGGGCCAGGATCCCGGCGACTCCCGCCGCCGAGGCAGGCTCCACCAGCAGCCCCTCGTGTGTTGCGAGCAGGTCGTAGGCAGCCAGGATCTGCTCGTCGGTAACCGCGGCGATCATCCCGCCCGACTCGCCGCGCGCCGTGATCGCCCCCTCCCACGACGCCGGGTTGCCGATCCGGATGGCGGTGGCCACCGTCTCCGGGTTCTCCACGGGATGTCCCAGCACCAACGGTGCTGCGCCGGCAGCCTGAAACCCCCACATACGCGGCGCCGCTCCGACGGCCTGGTAGCCCATCCAGTGGGCGGTGATGTTCCCGGCATTGCCCACCGGCAGGGCGTGCACCGCAGGGGCAGCGCCGAGTGCCTCGACGACCTCCCAGGCCACCGACTGCTGACCGGCGATGCGGTCCGGGTTCACGGAGTTGACCAGAACCACGCCGGGCCGTTGCGCCAGGTCCAGGGTCACCCGCAGCGCATCGTCGAACGATCCGTCCACGGTGACGATGCGGGCACCGTGGCGCACCGCCTGGGAGAGCTTTCCGAGGGCCACCTTGCCGGCGGGGAGCACCACCACACACTCGATTCCGGCCCGGGCGGCGTAGGCGGCGGCGGATGCCGAGGTGTTGCCGGTGGAGGCGCACACCACCGCGGCGGCACCACTCTCGATCGCACGCGAGATCGCCACGGTCATGCCGCGATCCTTGAAAGACCCGGTGGGGTTGGCCCCCTCGAACTTGAACCACACCTCGCGGCCGACGAGTGCGGACACGTGCCCAGCGGGGAGCAGCGGGGTGTTGCCCTCGTGGAGGGTCACCACTGGCGTGTCCGGGCGGATCATGGGAAGGCGATCGCGGTATGCCGCGATCACCCCGGACCATGCGGTCATGGCGAGTCGCCCTCCACCCGGATCGCCCCGGCCACCTCTACCACCACATCCAGCGCCTCCAGGGCGGCGATGGCGCGCCGCTGCGCCGCCTCCGGCGCCTGGTGGGTCACCAGCAGGAGCGTGGCCCGGTCGCCGCGTCCGTCCTGCCACACCGAGCGCAGGCTCACCCCGGCATCGGCGAACACCGCAGCGATGCGAGCCAGGACACCGGGGCTGTCCTCCACCTCGAGCCGCAGACACCAGCGAGTGGGGACATCGTCGAACGGAGCGATCTCCCCCACCCCAAACGCGATGCGCGGTGCCACCTGCGATCCGGAAAGCAATTCCCGCGCGGCGTCGATGACGTCGCCGAGCACCGCGGTGGCTGTGGGATCGCCCCCCGCCCCGGGACCGGCGAAAAGCAACTCCCCCACGGCCCGACCGGTGAGAAAGATGGCGTTGGTGGCTCCGCGAATCGCCGCCAGAGGATGCCCCATCGGAACCATGGCGGGATGCACCCGGGCGAGCACCCCGGCCGGGGTGCGCTCAGCCACTGCCAGCAGCTTGATGACATATCCGAGCCGCCGCGCCGCGTCGAAGTCGGCGGTGGTGAGGCGATCGATTCCCTCGCGGTGTACCCGGGCGGGATCGACCCACACGCCGAAGGCGAGCCCGGCCAGAATCGCCGCCTTGGCGACGGCGTCGGCCCCGCTCACGTCGGCCGTTGGATCGGGCTCGGCGTAGCCGAGGCGCTGCGCCTCAGCCAGGGCGTCCTGGTAGCTGCGGCCGTGTTCGGTCATGGCGGTGAGGATGAAGTTGGTGGTGCCGTTGACGATCCCCATGACCCGGCTCACCTGCTCGCCGGCCAGGGTTTCGGTCAAGGGGCGGATGATGGGAATGCCTCCGCCCACGGCCGCCTCGAAGAGCAGAGGAACTCCGGACGCCGCAGCCGCGGCCACCAGCTGCGGGGCACGGGCTGCAATCAGCTCCTTGTTGGCCGTCACCACCGGTTTGCCCGCTCGTAGCGCCGCCAGTACCAGCGTCCCGGCCGGCTCCAAACCGCCCATCACCTCGACCACCAGGTCGATGGTGTCGTCGGTGACCAAATCGAGGACGTCGGTGGTGATGATGCCCGGCGGGATGGGCAGGTCGCGCTCCTTGGAGGGATCGCGCACCACCACGCGGCGCACCTCGAAGTCGATCCCGGTTCGGGCGGTGACCATGGCGCGTTCCGTCACCAGGCGGCGCAATAGGGCCCCACCCACGGTGCCTGCTCCGGCGATGCCGATCCCGACGGCCACGGCTACATCGTCTCGGGCGCCGAGAGGGCGAGCAGGTCGAGGACGGCGCGGATCACACTCTTCGCCGCCTCCACCAGCCACAGACGCGCCTGGGTGACGGCGGGGTCGTCGGTGACGATGCGGCAGTCGGTGTAGAAGCGGTGGAAGGCGGTGGCAAACTCCTGGCCGAAGGCGACCAGTCGATGCGGGGCGCGCCGCGCCGCCGCCTCGGCCACCTCCTCGCCGAGACGATCGATCTGGCGCAACAGTTCGGCCTCGGCAGGATGGGTCAGGACGCCGAAGTCGGCGTCTCCGAGGGGAACCCGCACCACACCCTGCTCGCCGGCAAACCGCTCCAACGAGCACATCCGGGCGTGGGCGTACTGCAGGTAGTAGACCGGGTTGTCCATCGACTCCGCCTTGGCCACCTCGAAATCGAATGTCATCGCGGTGTCCGGGCTGTGGGCCGACAGGTAGTAGCGGGTGGCGTCGGTCCCGACCTCCTCGAGCACCTCGCGGAAGGTCACGAACTCCCCGGCCCGCGTGGACATGCGCACCGGCTCCCCGCCGCGGGTGAGGTTGACTGTCTGGGTGATCAGAACCTCGAGCTTGCCAGGGTCGAAACCGAGTCCCGCCACCGCCGCCTTCATGCGCGGGATGTAGCCGTGGTGGTCGGCCCCCCAGATGTTGATCACCCGGTCGAAGCCACGCGAGAACTTGTCGAGGTGATAGGCGACGTCGGGGGCGATGTACGTGTACTCCCCATCGGATTTGACGAGCACCCGGTCCTTCTCGTCGCCGAAGTCGGTGGTGCGAAACCAGGTGGCACCCTCGGACTCGTACACGTACCCCCGCTCCCGCAGCACCGCGATGGCGGCATCGACCCTGCCGTCGTGGTGCAGTTCCAGCTCGGAGAACCAGACGTCGAACGGTATCCGGGCCAGGTCCAGCGTCTCCTCGATGTCCCGCATCGCCCGCGCCATCCCCCACCGGCGGACCGCGTCGGGATCGTCGGCTAGCGCCGCGCCCTCCTTGGCCGCCAGCTCTTTGCCCCACTGTGTGAGGTAATCGCCCTGGTAGCCGTCGTCGGGCATCGCCGCCTGTCTGCCCAGCGCCTGCAGA
>CAYTTU010000138.1:0-13948 GCA_964440905.1 uncultured Acidimicrobiia bacterium
CGCACCGCGGTGACTCCGGCTGCAACAAGTTGGCGCAGTATCTCGGCCCGCCCTGCCTCCGTGGCGGGGAGAAAGCGCATCCAGTCGTCGGGCCTCGGCTCGGCCGAGCCGGCCAATGTCTGCATCCTCGCCGCGACGTCGGCGGGCACGTGCTGGCCTTCCACCCAGCCGAACTCGGCGAGCCACTGTCCGAGGCGTGCGGGGCGCTCGGTGGCGATGATTCGTCCCCGGTCGATCAGGGATACACGGTCGCACACCGCCTCAGCCTCGGCCATGTCATGGGTGGTGAGCAGAATCGTGGTCCCGGCGGCGCGCAATTCGGTGACCAATTGGCGGAACTCCAGTGACGCCATCGGGTCGAGCCCGACTGTGGGCTCGTCGAGGAACAGCACCTGCGGGCCGCCGATCAGGCCCCGGGCGAGGTGAAGACGCTGCTTCATCCCTCGTGAATAGGTCTCCACCCGGTCGTCGGCTCGGCCGGCGAGTCCGACCCGCGCCAACAACCCGTCGACCGTGGCGCTGGTGTCGGCCACGGGAACTCGATACAACGCCGCCCAGTACTCCAGGTTCTGACGTGCCGTCAGACGGGTGTAGAGGCCACGGTCGCCGCCGAACACCAGGCCGATGTAGCGGCGTACCGTCTCCGCCTCGGCGACCACGTCATGTCCCAGCACCCGGGCGGTCCCCGAGGTGGGGATCAGGATGGTGGACAGCACCTTGACAAGGGTGGTCTTGCCTGCCCCGTTGGGCCCGAGGAGACCATGGATCTCGCCGGGTTCGATGGCGAGGTCGATATCGGCCAGGGCGACCACCGGCGGGGCACCCCGGGTCTTGCCGGGGTATTCACGGCGGAGGGAGAGGACCTCGATGGCGGACACGGGGACGAAGTTACCGGTTACCAGTTACCGGTTGCCAGCCAGAACTGGGAACTGGCAACTGGGAACTGGAACTCAGAACTCACTCCTACGGCCTGATCCGGGTCCCATCCGTCCCCGCCAGTGCCCCCTCCAGTGCGTCGACGTTGGTGATGACCGCGGTCCGTCCCGTAGCGCCGGCATAGGAGACGCACGACTCGATCTTGGGACCCATCGAGCCCGGGGGGAACTCGCCGCCATCGAGCAGTGTCTGCGCCTCGGCCGCGGTCATCTCCAGCAGCGGAGTCTCATCGGGCTTACCGAAGGAGCGGGAAACATGACCGACCTCGGTGAATATCAGGAAGCCGCGGGCGTCGAGATTGCGGGCCACCAGCGAACCGGTGCGGTCCTTGTCGATGACACCCTCCACTCCCACCAGCGCCCCCTGCTTGCGGGTGACCGGGATGCCACCACCGCCACCCGTGATGACGATTCGTCCCGATGCGGCCAAGGCGCGCACCGCCTCGATCTCGACTATCTCCTTGGGTGGCGGGGAAGCCACCACCCGGCGCATCCCCTTGTTGGGCACCTCGATCATCTTCCAGCCCCGCTCGTACTCCAGGGTCATCCCGACGCTGGGCGGATAGAACGGGCCGACGGGTTTGGTGGGATTGCGCATCGAGGGGTGATCGGCGTCGACCACCACCTGGGTGATCACCGTGACCACCTCGATCGCCCGGCCGGCGGCGGCGAGGGCATTGCCCAGCGATCGCCCCAGCAGGTATCCGATGCTGCCCTGGGTGTCTGCCACAAGAACGTCGAGCGGTGCGGGGTGCACCTCGTCCTTGCCCGCCTCGGTGCGCAGCAGGGCGTTGCCCACCTGCGGCCCGTTGCCATGAACCAGCACCAAGCCGGTGTCGGGTGGCATCAGCCGCAACACGGCGTGGGCAAACGCCGCAGCGTTGCGCTCGGCGATCGTCGGATCCCCGGAGTCGGGAAGGAGGGCATTGCCGCCGAAGGCAATCACCGGGGGCCCTCCCCGGTCGTCCCAGAAAGCGCCGGTCATCACCGCTTCTCGTAGGCGGCGATGGCCGACTCGAGAATGTCGATCCCCTGATCGAGTTCGGCCATGGTGACGCACAGCGGAGGAATAAACCGGATGACATTGGCATACGGCCCGCAGTCGAGGATGAGCATTCGATTCTCTCGGGCGTGGGTTGCCAGGAAGGTGTAGGCGTCGGGGTCGGGTTCGTTGCCTCCCGGCTTGACCAACTCGATCCCGATCATCAGCCCCAAGCCCCGCACGTCGCCGATGATGGCGTGCTTCTCCTGCATGGCCCGGAACCGCTTGAAGCCGTGCTCCGAGAGCTTCCCCACTCCTGGGAGCATTCCAGCGAGGACGTCGACCGTGGCGGCGGCGGCGGCGCACGCCACCGGGTTGCCGCCGAACGTCGTGCCGTGTGACCCCGTCGGCCACCGGGACATGATGTCGTCGCGCGCCGCCACCGCCGAGAGCGGCAATCCATTGGCGATCGCCTTGCCCAGCACCATGACATCGGGTTCGAATCCGTAGTGCTCGATGGCGAACCACTTGCCGGTGCGGCCGAATCCGGTCTGCACCTCGTCGAGCACCAGGAGGATGCCGTGCTCGGTGGCCAGGTCGCGCAACCGCTGCAGGAATCGCTGCGGGGCGGGGTAGTAGCCCCCTTCACCCTGCACCGGCTCGATCAGGAAGGCGGCGATCTCATGTGGGCTTATCTCATGCTTCAGCTTCAGGTCCAGCTCCCGGAGGGCGTAATCGGTGGCCTCGTCCTCGCTCATCCCCCAGCGGAATGGGTGCGGGAACGGGGTGACGAACGTCGAGGGGAGCAGTGGGTGGTAGCCCTCGCGGTACTTGGCCTTGGAGGTGGTGTAGGTGACCGAGCCCATCGTGCGGCCGTGGAACCCGCCGCGGAAAGTGACGATGCCCTGGCGTCCGGTGACCTTACGCGCCAGCTTCATCGACGCCTCGACGGACTCGGCGCCGGAGTTCATGAAGAAGATCCGGTCGATCGATGGGGGAGTCACCGAGAGCACCTTTTCTGCCGCGGTCACCAGCGAGTCGTAGCGGAAGGCGCCGCCGGCATGCCACACCCGGTCGAGCTGGTCCCTGGCGGCGGCCACGATCACCGGGTGGTTGTGCCCAGCGTTGACGACCGAGATGCCGCAAGCGAAGTCGAGGTACTTTTCACCCTCGACGTCGGTGACCCAGGCGCCTTCGGCGGAGACCACTTCGACGTCCGAGTCCCAGCCGATGACCGGCGCGTAGACCTTCTCGTGGCGCTGAACGAGGCTGTTGCTCATGAAAGACTCCTGACGGGATGCGGGCGCGGCAAAAGGGCGACTGAAGAGCGGGTCGCCGGCTACGGAGCGGCGAAGAGCTGGGCCCGGGCAGACCGGGGAGTCAGCGGCATGGTGTAATGATGCCACGCCGCCGCCCCGGCCGTGCCCGGGCTCGACACGGAGGAGACCCATGCCCTCATTCGACGTCGTTTCCCAGGTAGATCAACAGGAGGTCCGTAACGCCGTGGATCAGGCCTCCCGAGAGGTGGGCACCCGCTTCGACTTCAAGGACACCTCCACCCAGGTGGAGCTCGGCCCTGATGCCATCACCGTCGAATCGGTCACCGAGGACCGCCTCAAGGCTGCCAATGAGGTACTCAAGGAGAAACTGGTACGGCGGAAGGTGTCGCTCAAGGCGGTTTCGTGGGGGGCGCCCCAGCCGGTGGGCGGAGGCAGGTATCGCTCGGTCCACTCCCTCAACAAAGGGCTGGATGCGGATTCGGCCCGCGAGGTGTCCAAGCACATCCGCGACTCCGGCCTCAAGGTGCAGACGCAGATCAATGGTGACCTGGTGCGGGTCTCGGGCAAGAAGCGCGACGACCTGCAGGAGGTGATCGAGTCGCTGCGGTCTCTCGATTTCCGGCTGCCGCTGCAATACGTGAATTACCGGGACTGAGGGCGGCGGTCAACCGCCGCGCAGCACCTCGAGGAACGCCGCCCCGTAGCGCTCCATCTTGACCGGACCGACTCCCGGAATCGCCAGCAGCTCGGCCTCCGTGGTGGGGTGGGCCGCCGCCATCGCCAGCAAAGTCGCATCGCTGAAGATCACATAGGCGGGCACCCCGCGTTCCTCGGCGAGGCGTCGTCGCAGTACCCGCAGTTCCTCGAATCGCGGATCGGTCCGCTCGACTCCGGAGGCGGCGGACCGCCGGTCTCGGGGGCGGGGCGCCGCGGTGGCGGCAAGCAGGTCGGCTCCGGTGCACACATCGCAAGAGGTGCCGCACCTCGCGATGGCCTCCCCGAAATGGGCGACGATGCCCTGATGCCGGCAGGCGCGCCGCTCCGCCCAGTCGAACATGATCCGAACCTGACGGCGGTGCCATTCGGCAGTGGACTCGTTGGCGAGCATCCGGTCCAGGCTGATCACATCGGCCCACGAGTAGAACAGGATGCAATCGCTCTCGACTCCGTCGCGGCCGGCGCGTCCGATCTCTTGGTAGTAGCCCTCGATCGACCGTGGCATGTCGCGGTGGATGACGTAGCGAACGTTCGACTTGTCGATGCCCATGCCAAAGGCCACGGTGGCACAGATCACCTCGACCTCGTCCCGGATAAACGCATCCTGGACCTCAGACCGCCGATTCGGCTCCAGCCCGGCGTGATAGGGGAGCGTCCGGATGCCGAGTCCCTGCAGGTAGGTGGCGGTCGATTCCGCCGCAGCGCGAGACAGCGTGTACACGATGCCGCTCTCGCCGCGGCGCGCCTGGCAGAGGCGCCCGATCGAGTCCTGGACCCGGATCCGCCGGCCATCGACCTCGCCCTTCTTGTACAGGTGGATGCGCAGGTTGGGACGGAAGAAGGTGCCGCGAAATCGCGTCGCGTCGGTCATACCCAACTCGGTGGCGATGTCCTCGGTGACCGCAGCGGTGGCGGTGGCCGTCAGCGCCAGGACGGGAACGGCAAAACGCCCCTTCAGGCCGCGGAGATTGCGGTATGCCGGTCGGAAGTCGTGGCCCCACTGACTGATGCAATGCGCCTCGTCGACCACGACGAGTCGGAGGTCGACGCCGGCAAGCGCCGCACCCACCGACGCCTCGAGTCCCTCCGGAGCGGCATATACCAGTTCGTACTCTCCGCGGTGCAGCCGGGCAGTTCGGTCTGCCCTGGTCGCCTGGTCGAGGCTGGAGTTGATGAAGGTCGCACGGAGTCCGATCTCGGCGAGTCCATCGACCTGGTCTTTCATGAGTGAGATGAGCGGCGACACCACCAGCGTGGTGCCGCCCAGCACCCGCGCCGCAAGCTGGAAGGTGAGCGACTTGCCGGCACCGGTGGGCATGATCCCGATGCAGTCCCGTCCCGCCAGCACCGCCTCGGTGATTTCGCGCTGACCGGGGCGAAAGCTGCGGAATCCAAAGACCCTCTCCAGCAGGCCGTCCAGGGAGGAGATCCGGGCGGTGAGCAGCGCTGCCGCCAGGCGGCGGAGTTCGTCGAAGTCCACCGTGGTGAAATCGTCGGGCAGCCGGCGCCAGTGGCGGCGCAGCTCGTCGAGGGTGGTGCCGGCTCCGGTCAGGTCGCCCGACGAGATTGTCTCCCTGACGAGGGCGATCTGCTCCGGGATGCCGCGGTCGGACACCCCGGCAAGGTAACTGCTCGCGGGTCGGTACCCGGTCGAGTGATGCCGTGCGGCTACCCTGCTCGCTTCGCAGACGAGAGGATCGTGATGTCCGGCAGCCTACGAGTCGTACTCGCCGGGATCGCCATCGCCCTCGGCGTGGGGGTGGTGCTGGCGCTGAACTCGGGTGACGACGGGGGATCGGCCGCAACCACCGTCACCACCCGAGCCGTCAGCGCGGCCACCACTTCATCCACCCCGGCCGTGGCGAGTTGCGCGCTCGAGGGCACATGGCGCCTTCAGGACCAGTCGTTCTTCGACGCGGTGATGGCTCTGGGTCCAGGTGAAGGTGAATTCGAGTACCTCAGCGGCGACTACTTCGTCGAGTTTCGCAGCGGCGGTGTGTTCCTCGAGACTCGGAACACATGGCGGTTTCGGGTCACCTCGCCGGAGGGTGTGATCGAGGTCGAAACCGACGGGGAGACCCCGGGAACCTGGACCGCCAGTGCCGAGGGCTTTGAGATCCTGGGCTCCGAGGGAACCCTGACCGCCTCGATGTGGATCCTCGAGGGGGGAACCCTGATCCCGTTACCCGTTGGCGGGGCCCCGATGGGCATCCCCGGCGTGGTCGGGCTTGGCACCTACGACTGCGCCGACGGCGCCCTGGTGCTCCACATCGCGGCCGATGACGGACCGTTCACGGTCACCTTCGACCGGCAGAGCTAGGGGGGTGCGCGACCTATTCGCGCACCCCCTAGGCCGGAATCAGCCAGCGTTCCAGCCAGCCGAGGAACTCGCCGTACCAGTGCAGCGAGTTCTGCGGCTTGAGGATCCAGTGGCCCTCGTCGGGGTAGTAGACCAGCCGTGCCGCGACCCCCTTGCCGCGCAGGATCCCGTATAGCTCGAGGCCCTGTGTTACCACCACCCGATAGTCCTGCTCGCCGTGGATCACCAGTGTCGGGGTGACCCAGTTGGAGCTGTGGTCGGTGGGGCTCCAGCGATGGGTGTTGGCGAGTCCGTCGGGGTCCCAGGGATGCCCCCCGAACGAGACGTGACGACCGTAGGTCATGTCGGTGGCCCACTGCCCGAGCAGGTTGGTGACCCCGGCATGACAGATGGCGGCGGCATAGCGGTCGGTCACCCCAATCAGCCACGACACCAGATATCCGCCGTAGGAGCCACCGGCGATCGCCATCCGATTCGGGTCGATGTGCCCGGTGGCGAGCAGATGGTCTGTGGCGGCCTCGATGTCGCGGGTCGGCTTGTCACCCCACGTACCGTGGATCGACTTGGCGAACTCGTTCCCCCACGACGAAGAGCCGTGGAAGTTGACCGCGGCGACCACGTAGCCCGGGGAGGCGAACACGTGAGGGTTCCAGCGCCAGTGCCAGGTGTCGCCGTTGACTCCGTGGGGTCCGCCGTGGATGTCCTGCACCAGCGGCCACTTCTTCTTCGGGTCGAACCCGGGCGGATGGATGACAAACATCTGCACCTCGGCGCCGTTTGCTCCAGCGAAGCGGACGTCGTCCACCCGGCCCAGGTCCAGTTCGGCGAGCACCGCGGCATTGAAGTCGGAGATGCGGGCCACCTTGCCGTCGGCGGCGATGGCGACATCGTCGGGATGGTCGATCGATCCGAGCAGGCACCACACCCCGCCATCGGGGGCCGGCGTTACGCCGGTGATCGTCCCGCCCCGGGCGAGCACCTCCGGTACGCCGCCGGCGGCAGAGATCGCATGAAGGTGCTGCCGCGCCGCCTCCTCGGCGACGAACACGAGACTGGCGCCGTCCGGGGTCCAGCCCCAGGCTTCGCAAGAGCGATCCCAGTCCGGGGTCAGCGTGGTGACCGTCCCCGAGGACCGCTCCCAAATCGCCATCCGGGTCCGGTCGGCGTAGAAGCCGGGGAACTCCATGGTGAACCCGAAGGCGATCCGGGTGCCGTCGGGGGAGTAGCGCGGGCGGCGCTGGTTGGGGGCGCCGTCGAGCCAGATCGGCTTCGGCTCCCCTCCCGGGACGAGCGTGTACACGGCGAACCCGACGGTGTCGTAGGGAGGGTCCGTGCTCAGGGCCTGGAAGGCGATCTCGTTGCCGGAGGGGGAGATGTCGAAGGCGGTGTCGACGGTCTCCCAGTCGAAGGGTCGGGTCCACCCCGGAGTCAGGTCGGTGAGCGTCTTGGTGGAGAGGTCGAGGCGGAACAGGTGGTAAACCTCGCCGTCGGTGAGCCACTTATTCCAGAAGCGGTAGGCGCGGTCCTCGGTGACCTTCGCCTTCACCTTGCGGTCCTTCCTCGCCTTCACCTCCTCCCGGGTCGCCTCGATCTCCTCGTGACCGGTGATGACCTGGGCGGGGAAGACCAGGGCACTGCCGTCGGGCATCCACTTCGGGGCCGACGCCCCGAGTGGGAGGTCGGTGAGGCTCTCCGGTTCGCCCCCGTCGAGACGCATCACGTGCACCTGGGGCTTGGCGTCGTCGCCATCACCCTTGCGCAGAAAGGCAACCCGGGTGGCATCTGGGGACACCGTCGGGTTGGTGCTGTCGGTGCCTGCAGCGGTGAGTGGGGCAGTGGTGCCGTCGCGCTCCACCCGGTAGAGCCTGCCGCGGCCCTTGTTGGTCTCCACGTCATAGGTGGTCACCGGGACGACGGCGAAGGTGCCATCGGGCGCCATGGCAGGCTTGCCGACGCGGGACATCTTCCAGAGGTCTTCGGCGGTGATCGGTCGGGGCATGGGGGAATGGTACGGGTACTGCTCAGTCCGGATTCCACCGGGCACTGCGCCACGGGCGAAAGCAGGGTGGCGAGACCCGTGGCGATCAAGGTCACGTCGTGCGATATCCGCTGTTCACACAACGGATGCGCGTGCTACCGACGTCGCCGTCCGCGCCCTCCCAAGAAGCTACGAACCCTCTTGCGGACTCGAAACCGGACTCGATACTCGAGGCGGGAAATGAGGTCGGCAACCCTGGAGCGAATCGTGGGTCGAGCCGAGCCGCCACCCCGAGAGGCGGCCGGCTTCTCGAACGTGAACCACACATATTGCTGCCTCGGGTCACGGGTTCGAAGGAGACGGAAGCCGATTGTCTCCGCAATCCGGACGACTGTCGTCGGCGAGTTGAAGTACATGAGAGAGAAGAGCCGAAGCTTGCTTTCGGCGTACCACTGGGTTGCGAGCTTGAACTGGTCGAACTCGAACAAGCCGGCGCAATCGGAGTTGGCGATGTTGAACATGACCCGTCCCCGCGGTGGGAGGATCTCGAATATCTGCTTCAGATAGGAGATGATGTCGTACAGGTTGAAGTGGATGAAGACGCCAGCCGAATAGACCTTGGTGACACCAGCCGATTGCAAAGTGGACAGGTCACCGGGTTCCATGAGGCGGCAGTCGACGTTCGCCGACGCAGTCTCTTGTCGACAGAGCTCGAGCAGGTCGGGGCTGATGTCGAGACAGATGATCCGACTGACGAGTGGGGACGTGGCGGTCGCCCAGAAACCGTAGCCCGAGCCGATCTCGGCGACGACATCGTCAGCACCGAGCGAAAGATCCTGCGCCGAGACTCCGGCTTCGAACCGTTTGAACTCGCGGAGAGCGACCAGAGCCCCTTCCTGGTGCGTGCCGAATGCCGTTCCCGCGACGACGAGAAGCTGTTCAGTCGGGTCGGAGACTCTCCAGTTCAGATTGGGGTCGTCCACGAAGTGCACGATACCGAAGCCTCGCGGGGCTGGCACCCGCGCTCACCCGACGCTGATCCAGGTCTGCCGGGCGTAGGCCAGGACTCGGCCGGACTCGTCGGCGATTGCGGTCCCGGCGTAAGACTTGCGTCCCTCCTCACCCAGCGCCCAGGCGTAAGAGAGGAAGGAACCATCGGTCGGCAGCGGGGCGAGTATCCGGGCCGCCATCCGACCCAGCACCACCGGGTCGATCGTGATGTCGCGCGCTCCCACCCATGCGCCGGGGCAGTCCAGTGCCGCCCACACGATCTCGGGGGCGAGATGGCTGGCGATGACCCGCACTCCCGCTGGTGCCGCCCACGGGGAAGCCACGAGATCGCTTCCCGTGACTTTTCCAGGCCAGATGCCTAGCCCGTCGTCACGGTCCGGACCGCAGGTGAAGCAGGTGGGGAACTCGTGTCGATCGAACCCGACGTAGTGGGTGGAGGCGTCGGCGCCTTCGTCCATGGTTGGTGGGGGAGGGACTTCGAGTTCCCAGTCCACCATCCGTCCCTCCGCCACCAGCAGCTCCCCGTGGTGTACCAAGGTGATCCCCTCGGCCGTCGAGACGGTGAGCGGAGTATCAAGCGGTGGCGGCTTGCGCAGGGTCACCTCGGCCCCATCCCCGATGAGGGCGGCAATCAACCCGCACGTGTAGCCGCCGTTGCCAGAGGCCGGAGGGCCGTTGTACCGATGGGGGATCGTGATTGTCACAGTGCTCGTTGGTCCAGTCCTAAGTCATGAGTCCTGAGTCATGAGTCCAACCGAGCCGATCGCTCATCGAGGGCCATGGCCGGCTCTGGACTCTGGACTCTGGACTCTGGACTTCCTCCGGTTCACAGCACTTGCCCCAGGAACGCCTTGGTCCGTTCGTGCTGCGGATCGGTGAACACTGCCTTGGGGTTGCCCTCTTCCACGATGACCCCGTGATCCATGAAGATGAGCCTGGTCCCCACCTCGCGGGCGAAGCCCATCTCGTGGGTGACCACCACCATGGTCATGCCCTCTCCGGCGAGGCGCTGCATCACCGCCAGGACCTCCCCGACCAGTTCGGGATCGAGGGCGGAGGTCACCTCGTCGAACAGCATGGCCATGGGGCGCATCGCCAGCGCCCGGGCGATGGCCACCCGCTGCTGCTGTCCCCCGGAGAGCTGCGACGGGAAGGCCGCCTCCCGGTCTTCCAAGCCGACGTGGCGCAGCTCCTGGCGGGCCCGGGCGTCAGCCTCCTCCTTGGGGAGCTTGAGCACCTTGAGCAGCGCCAGGGTGATGTTGCTCAGCGCGGTGAGGTGGGGAAACAGGTTGAACTGCTGGAACACCATTCCCATGTGGGTGCGCACCTCGTTGAGGTCGGTGCGCACGTCGGTGAGCTCGACCCCATCGAAGAACACCCCGCCCTCGGTGGGCTCCTCGAGCATGTTGATGGTTCTCAGCAGGGTGGACTTGCCCGACCCGGACGGTCCGATCACAACCAGTACCTCCCCGGGCACGACACCGAGGTCGATGCCGCGGAGCACGTGGTTGTCGCCGAACCACTTGTGGATCCCTTCGAGCCGGATCAGAGTGCGGTCGCGGTCCATCGGTCTCCTATCCGATCACGCTGGTCAGGCCGCTGCGCAGGCGGCGTTCGATGACGTTGACGATGCGGATCATCGGCAGGGTGATGATCAGGTACCCGGCGGCGGCGCCGAGCCAGGCGGTGGCGTCGAAGGTGGAGCCGTAGATGTCGCGGGCGATTCCGAGCAGTTCCTTTTCGGCCACAGTGAGGCCGAGCACCGACACCAGCGAGGTGTCTTTGATCAGGATGACGAACTCGTTGAGCAGCGGTGGGATCACCCGCCGGATCGCCTGGGGAACGACGACGTATCGCATCGACTGGAAGTAGGTGAGTCCCACGGTACGGGCCGCCTCGATCTGGCCGCGTTCCAGCGACTGGATGCCGGCGCGGTACACCTCGGCGGAGTACGCCGCCAGATTCAGGCCGAGCACCAGGATGGCGATGGTGTACATGTCGAGGTCGAGGCGCAGCGCCGGCACCAGCCCGATACCGGCGAAGGCGATCTGCCAGATGAGCGGTGTGCCCCGGAAGAAGTTGATGTAGATCCGGGCCGGGGCGCGCACCACCGCGCGACGCGACATGGTGAAAAGCGCCAGGATCAGCCCGAGACCGAAGCCGATGGCGGCTCCCGAGGCGGACAACACGAGCGTGTTCTGCGCCCCCTTGATGAACGACGGCACTTGGGCCAGGCCGATCAGTGCCCAGATGAACCCGCCAACGGCGCCGACGATGGCTGCGATCACGATCGGGCGGCGCGACAGTTTGCGCCACGCCACATAAGCGGCGGCGGCTCCGGCGGCGATCGCCGCCCAGACGGCGCTAGTGCCCAGGATGGTGGGCAGGTCGGCGACGAAGTCGTCCCAGGCGAGACCAGCGCGCTGGCCGATCAACGAGAAGTTGAGAAAGTTGCGGGCGAAGCGGTCGACGTCGGTTCCCTGGAACCACAGCACCAGGGCAGCGAGCAGCATTGGCTGGGTGGCGAACACCGAGGCATTGATCACGGCCTCGCGCGCCGAGCGGGTGGGCATGCGCCGATAGCTCAGGATGCCGACGACGGCGACGACCACGGCGGCGATCAATGAAGTCCACAGGACCGTCGTGAGTTCGGCGGACTGGAGCCCGGTGGCGAGTGGGTCGGACGGCGAGCACTCGATGCGGGTGGCCCCGGGAGGACAGACCCGGCTCCAGCCGTATGAGGAGAGGACCACGATCACCCCGAGGAAGAAGAACAGGTTGACCAGGACGCTCGCCAGCAGGTGGCCGCGCGACCAACCGGTCTGATGCCGCAGGTGGTATCGCCAGCCGCGCTCCGGGGGCCGGGCATCGCTGGTGGCGACGGTGGCGTCCATTGGGTAGTGAGGTTACGGCGTTGCCCGTTGGCGTGTAAGTCGGCGGTGATCGATCCCTGCCCGGCGTCGTCCGTTCGTTGGCAGAGTCGGTCGGCCTGAGGGTGCGCCACTCCGGTCCGGCGGAGACGGACGACGACGCCCGATTGGCGAAGTCAGTAAGTGGTTCGTTTCCGTTGAGCGCGGACGAGTGACGATGCCCGACGCGGGAAGCCGGAATCGCCCTCCTATGGCGTAGATTCCAGTTCATCGACCGCGACGCCTACCTCGACAAGCTCGCCGACCGCCGTGCCCGGTTCGCCCTGGTGCTCGAGGATCTCGGCCTGTCACTGGAGCGAGATGCCCACCTCAAAAGACGGGTGGGCGGGGGGTGGACCCTTGGCGAGCATCTCGTGCACGTCGCCGCCTGGGAGCGGAGATACGCCAGAGTGGTGTCCCGGCTTCCCCGGGTCGGTCCATCCGACTGGCAGCGCTTCAACGACGCGGTGTACGAAAAGTGGCGCGGGGTCGATCCGGAGCGGGCCCGGGCGGAGTACCGCGCCGCCCACCGCTATTTGGTGAAGGCGCTCAAGGCCCTGCCCCCCGGCGGTGATCCGGCTCGTCCCGGATTGTTCTCAGGGTGGGATCTCGGTGCGGTGCTCAGCCACTACCGGGAGCACGCCACGATCCTGCTGCTCCACGCCGGAAGACCGAAGCCACCGGTGTGGCGGGGACGCGTGACCGGGTGACGGTCGCGCCAACCCATCGTCGGCCGAGGATCGTCATCCGTCGTCCGTCATCCGTCCGCGGGCAGGCACGGTCGGGCGACGGGCGACGGGTCACGATCACAGCTCACCAGCAAGGGCACTTGGGTCGTCCGGCACATCCACCGCATACTTCGCCAGTATCTCGAGGGGAACCGTGTCGACGGCTCGCCGGTCGGTGGCGGCGAGGACCACCGGCGCCGCCCTCCCGTCACGGTGGGCCCGCAGCCAGTTGGCCGCGGTGACGCACCACCGATCGCCCGGCTGCAAGCCGGGGAAGCGGTACTGCGGCGCGGGTGTGGAGAGGTCGTTGCCGACGCCCTGCTGATGCTCGAGGAATTCGGTGGTCATGACCGCGCAGATGGTGTGGCTTCCCAGGTCGCTCGGGTCGGTCTGGCACGAGCCATCGCGGTACCAGCCCGTCATGGGGTCGGCACTGCACGACTGCAACGGCTCTCCGAACACGTTGACCGGTTCCATCAGCGGGAGTATCGCCCCAGGAGGGTGGCCGTGGCGAGTACGTGTCCCTGTATCGCCTCCAGCACCTGCTGCTTGGTGGCCCCGGCGGGGAGACCGAGGGTGGCGTCGACGGCGTACAAAGTGAAGACGTACCGGTGCGAGCCGCGGGGTGGGCAGGGACTCTCGTAGCCCTGTGTCCCTCCCGTTGCCGCGCCGGCAGTCCCCAGCCCCGTGGTTCCTTCCGGAATCTCGCTGACCAGCGGGAGGTCGTACAGCACCCAATGGTCCCATGTGCCCCCCGGGGCATCGGGGTCGTTGCAGATGAGCACCAGCGAGGCCGTTTCGGCCGGTATGCCGGCGATCGTCAGCGGCGGTGAGACTTCCTCCCCGTCACAGGTGTACTTGGTAGGGATGCGGGACTGATTGCGAAAGGCCGGTGAACCTAGCTCCACCGCGATCCTTCTTGGTCTGAGCTGCCAGCTGTCTGAAGCAGCTCGCGTTGCGTCTCCTCGGGGAGCGGGAACCAGCGCAACTTCTCGAAGTCCTCGCCGAGGTTCGACTTGGCCACCGCCGGCGCCGGCCCGGCGCCGGCGAGGAGGCCCTTCGCCACCTCCAGATATTCCGCCAGTGCA
>CAYTTU010000139.1:0-4576 GCA_964440905.1 uncultured Acidimicrobiia bacterium
TTCTCCGCCGGTGGTGACCTCAGCGGCGGGTTTGTCGATCGGCCGCTGGCCGACCACGACTCGCGTCGCGCCCTCGCCGACTTGCTGCGAGCGTTGCGGGAGTGCGGCAAGCCGACGGTGGCTCGGGTCAACGGGCACGCCCTCGCCGGGGGATTCGGGCTGGCGGCCGCCTGTGACGTGGTCGTCGCCGCAGACGATGCCACCTTCGGGCTCCCCGAGATCAAGGTCGGTCTGTGGCCGATGATGGTGACCGCGGTGCTGCAGCGGGTCATGCCGCACAAGGCGGTACTCGAGTTGATGCTCACCGGGCGGCGTATCACCGCCGACGAAGCCATGCGGCTCGGTGCGGTATCGCGGGTCGTGCCCCGGGGCGAGCTCGACGCCGCAGTCGACCTGGTTGTGTCCGGCCTCGCCGCCGCCAGTCCGGTGGTGATGCGCCTCGGCCGCGACGCCTTCTATGGGGTGGAGGATCTTCCCTTCGATGCCGCCCTGGACCGGCTCCATGTCGGGCTGACCGCGGTATCGGCCACCGAGGATGCCGCCGAGGGGATTGCGGCGTTTCAGGAGAAGCGCCGCCCCCAGTGGAAGGGAAGGTGACCGGCCGCCGGGCGGAGCGGTTCCGGCCATCGGCCAAGGCGGTCGTGGTGGTCGAGGGCCGCCTGCTGGTGACCCGCAATCGGACCACGGGCGACGATCGCGGTGACTGGTTCATCCTCCCCGGAGGCGGCCAGCAACCCGGGGAGACCCTCGAAGCAGCTCTGGTGCGCGAGGTTCGCGAGGAGACCGGCATCGAGGTGCTCCCTGGTCCGCTGCTGTGGGTGCGCGAGCTGATCGTGGCGCTGCGCACCGACGTCCCCTTCGATCCCGCCGAGCACGCCCTCGAGATGATGTTTGCCGCCGACTTCGTGACCGACCACGGTGACCCCACCGAGGCCGACGCCTATCAGGAGGCGGTGGAGTGGATCACCGCCGATGAGTTGGGGCGAGTGCGCTTCTTTCCGGCGGCAGTGCTACCGAGCCTGGTGGCGTATATGGCAGGCGGGCCGACGGGGAGGGTGTACCTGGGGGACGTGGATTGAGTTGAGAGTTCAGAGTCGAGAGTCGGAATCCGAACTCCAAACTCCAAACTCCAAACCCTGAACTTTCAGAGCCCAAACGCCTCTGCAATGAACTCCGCCACGTCTTCCTCGTCGACTGCACCGAACACGGTCTTGACGATCTTCCCGTCGGCAGAGATGAAGAAGGTGGCGGGCAGTCCAGGGGAGGGGTAGCGACGCCCCACCCGGTCGGACTCGTCTATCGCCAGGGCGTATCCGACTGCGATCTCCTCGGCAAAGGCCTCCGCCGCCAGCGGGTCGTCCTCCACGGCCACTCCGAGGAAGAACACGTCGGGATGAGCGGTGGCGGCGGCGTCGAGCGCCGGCATCTCATCGCGGCACGGACCGCACCACGACGCCCACAGGTTGAGGATCACCGGACGGTCGTCGTCCTCCAGGTGGCTGCTGAGGCGGAAACTCGAGCCGTCGAGCAACTCGATGGAGAAATCCGGCGCCACGTCGCCGGTGGCGTTGGGGAAGGACCCGATGGTGGGGATGGTCGGTGTGGTGGGGGTGTCGTCCCCGCCGAGGATCAGCACCCCGCCGATCACGAAGACAACGACCGTCAGGGTGAGGGCGCCGAGCGGCCAGCGACGGGGGCGCGAGGTGGTCGTGACAGGTGCAGCGGAAGGCTCGCCGGCGGGAGTCGTTTCGTCCATTCGTCGCTGAGGCTACCGGGGCCCGGAATCAACCCGGCGGTAGCATCACCGCCGATGGCCTCTTTTTTCGAACGCAACCGCACGGAGCTGGCGGCCAAGGGCATCGACCCGGATCGTCTCCCTCCCGGGCAGTACTCCACCGACCGTTTTCCGGTGCTCCACGCCGGGGTGGTGCCCAAGGTCGATCCCGCCAACTGGGACTTCACCGTCGGCGGTCTGGTGGAGCGACCGCAACGCTGGTCGTTCGACGAGTTCCGCTCGCTGCCCACCAAGCGAGTGGTGGCCGACATCCACTGCGTCACCAAGTGGAGCAAGTTCGACACCGCCTGGGAGGGAGTGCCGGTGCGCAGTGTTCTCGATGTGGTCGGTGCCAAGCCGGAGGCCACCCATGTCTTGGTGCGTGCCGAGCACGGGTTCACCGCCAACCTGCCGCTGCCCGACTTCGCCCGCGAGGACAACCTGTTCGCCTGGCGCTACGACGACGCCGAGTTGGAGTCCGACCACGGCGGTCCGCTCCGCCTGTTCGTGCCCCATCTCTACTTCTGGAAGTCGGTGAAGTGGACCCGGGGTTTCGACCTGCTCGACCGCGATCAGCCCGGCTTCTGGGAGCGCAACGGGTACCACATGTACGGCGACCCGTTCAAAGAACAGCGCTACTGGGGGGATTGAGAGCCACAACCGCTCCCCCCTTTTGGGGGAGCCGATGGCCTCGCAGCACAGGGGGTTCACAGTGGTGTGGTCTAGCCTTGCCCGAGATATGAAGACTCGGGCTGTGGTCGGTGTCGTATGGGCGACGGCACTTGGACTTGCGGCCTGTGGCGGCCAGGCAGGTTCGGGTGAGGCGACGACCTCATCAACGGTGAGCGGGGTGGCCACCACGGGGTCGACCGCACCACCCAGCGCGGCGACGACCGTGTCCCCAACATCGACCTCCGTGACGACCGTGGCCCCGACCACCACGACGGCGCCCCCAGTTATCGAGCTGCAGTGGGTGTGGGCATGGCTGCAAGATCCGGCGCAGATCGTCGCGATCAGCACCGACGGGCAAACCAACGCTCTGCTGGACACTCCCGATCCAGAGACCCTCGGCAGCGCCATGATGTGGCAGGTCGCCCCGGACAAGGCTCTGGCGATGTACACCGACGACGGCGTGCTGACCGCCTACCTACTGACGACAACCGATGCCACCGAGCTGGCGTTCCCAAGCGTTCACATGGCTGCGCCCGACAACACTTGGAGGCTGGTCGCGTTGAGCGGACCCCACGTTGTGCTTCGGTACCCGTTTGGTGTGTCCGAAGCCGCGGTCCTGATCAACTCCGATACGGCAGAGGCCACCCTCCTCGCCCCCAATGTGGCTGACCTGAACCGGGCGGCGATATTTTCCGCCGATGGTCGCTACCTGCGGTTCGTGACCACCGGTGGGAGCGGCACCCCGTCCCGGGTGGTGGAGCGGGATCTGACGAGCGGCGCAGACCGGACGTTGTACTCGTACGCGAATTACGATCGCGTCTTCGCCGACGCCACCGGTGAAGTTTGGTTGGATTATCGAACCGGGGACGTCGTCGCCGCCGACGGCCGCGCCACCAATGGGAGCCACTCCTCCTCGACTACGACCGGACGGTGGTTGGCGGGCGACTGGTTCATGACCTACGCCTACGGTTGTGGGGACGACTGCCCACTGACAGTGGTGCCGGTGTTCGGCAGCGCACCGGCGCTGACATACATCATCCCGGAAAAGACCGTCAACCGGGGCCTGGCAAGCTGGGTGCTCGATGATCGGAGCCTGCTGGTGCTCGACTATACGTCCTCATCCTTCTGGCGCCTGACCGAGGACGGCGGGGGGCAACTCGTCGGCCACGGCGACTCTTACCAGAGTTTCACGGCTCTGCCCAACGCCCCCTACGCCGTGATTTCGACCGATGAAGGAGAGCCGCTGACCTACCAAGCGCTGCTGGAGGTTCAGACCGGCGCAATCATTCCCCTGCCGACCGTGGCCGAGAACCAGGGTGAAATCTATTTGGACCTTCAACGCAACGGTCTACTGGTTACGCAGTACAGGCCGGAGCAGAGCGAGTCGGTATGGGTGATGCACTACGACACCAGGGTATTTGCCGAGCTGCCGGCCGACGCAGACACCTATTGCTACGTGCTGCTGACTGATGGCAGTGCGATCTGTTCATCAGACGCGTCGTCCGCAGACGGAGGAGTGCACAGGTACGAGCCGGCGTCCGGCACTCTCACGAAGATTTCCGACCAGACGGTCTACCTCCTGGCCGTGCAGCCCAGCGCATCGGGTTGACAGAGGTGCGCTGGCGCGACGCGCGGACTCACTGAGACCAATCGACAGGGCCGAGACAACGCCAACGTGCCGCCCAGGCCGCGCTCGTGTGGAGACGCCGACACTTCCCTCGGCCAGCATCACCTCACCCGCTCTGCCGCCTCCTCCGCACCGCGCAGCGCTCGCATTGCGTTCTCGCCCAGCACCTTGCGTACGTCGGCTTCACTCCAGCCGCGCCGCAGCAACTCCTCGGTGATGGCCGGGTAGCGGGAAACGTCCTCCAGACCCACAGGCACCTGGCTGGTTCCGTCGTAGTCGCCACCGATGCCCACCGCATCGATGCCTCCCACCCGGGCGACGTGTTCGATGTGGTGGACCACGTCGGCGACGGTGCCGCGGTCGATCGGGCGCGATCCGAACAGCTCACGGCTCGCCGCGGCGTAGCCCTCCTCGTCCTCGGGGGCGAACTGCGCCCGGAGCAGGCGGCCCTCCTCGAACATGCCCAGGGCCTGTTGGGCGGTGGCGGCGACGATGAAGGCGGG
>CAYTTU010000140.1:0-5223 GCA_964440905.1 uncultured Acidimicrobiia bacterium
GGTGATCGATGAGGTGTTCGACATCGCCGATGGATCGGCGAGGCCGTAGGGACGCTGCCGGCAGCCGGCTGCGAGTTATCAGTTACCAGTTACCAGTTGCCAGTAACCAGTCGGGCATCGGGCATCGGGCGGTCAGCTGTCAGCTGTCAGCTTGATTCTCATCCGCTTGTTCCCCTTGCCCTTGCTCTCGGTGCCTACCACTCGCACCGGGCCGACGTCCGAGGTGTTGGCCACATGGGTGCCACCGTCGGCCTGAATGTCGATGTCGCCTATGGCGATCACCCTGATGGGATCCACCGACTCGGGTATGAGATTCACCTTGGTGCGAATGAGATCGGGATCGGCCAGCGCGGCGGCACGGGGCAGGAAGCTCACAGTCACTCCGTGCCCGGAGCCGAGGGCGGCGTTGAGGCGGGCTTCCACCTCCTGGCCGAAAGAGACGCTGATCCCCTCGAGCTCGAAGTCCATGCGCGCCTCGCCCGGCTCCATGTTGCCTCCGGTGACCTTGGCGCCGAAGTCGCGCCACACCACTGCGGACAACACGTGAAGCGCCGTGTGGGTGCGCATGAGCAGGTGACGGCGCTCCCAATCGATGGTGGCCGTCACCGCAGTCCCCACCGGCGGCGAGTCGCCGGCGATCACGTGGCGTACCACACCGGCCTGCTTGACGGTGTCGGTCACCGTCGCCTCGCCTCCGTCCCAGGCGATGGATCCGGTATCGCCCGGCTGGCCGCCGCCGCGGGCGTAGAACACGGTGCGATCCAGGATCACAACGCCATCGTCCACCGCCACCACCGCGGCGGGAGTGCTGCGTAGGTAGGCATCCCGAGCAGCCAGTTCTTCTGTCAACCGTCCTCCTCGCAGGCCAAGTTACCGGCCCGGAAGCCGCGCGGGCGGCCGCTACGATGCTGCCACGTCCTGGAGAGTTCGGGGGTCGGCGTGCAGGTTCACCTGTTCGGGGTCCGGGGCTCGATCCCCATACCCGGTCCGGATCACCTTCGCTATGGCGGCAACACCTCTTGCGTCGGGATCTCCGCCGACGGTGAGGACCCCCGCCTGCTGCTCGACTTCGGGACCGGGGTGCGCAACTTCTGCCGGCTTCTCGGGGATCGACCCTTCGCCGGCACCGTGCTTCTCGGACACCTCCACTGGGACCACATCCTCGGCCTACCGTTCTTCCCCCCGGCCGACGTGGCCGAAGGTCGGGTCGCATTACACCTCCCCGCCCAGGGCGACCCGGTGGCCGCGCTGGAGGGACCGATGTCTCCGCCCGCCTTTCCCATCACCCCCAGGGGGCTGCGCGGCGAATGGACGTTCCACTCGCTCGAACCCGGGGAGCACGAGTTCGAGGGCTTTCGGGTGCTGGCCCGCGACATTCCGCACGGCGGGGGCCGCACCTTTGGTTATCGGATCGAGGATGGAGATCGCATCGTGGCCTATCTGTCCGACCACAGCCCGACTGCCTTTGGCCCCGGTCCGGACGGCATCGGTGAGTATCACCCGGCGGCCGTGGAGCTTGCCGCCGGGGCCGACCTGCTGATCCACGACTCCCAATACACCCGGGAAGAGTTCGCCACCCGCGGCGACTGGGGCCACTGTGTATGGGAGTACCCGATCGCGCTGGCCGCGGCCGCCGGGTCGCGTCGGGTTCTGCTCACCCACCACGAGCCCGGCCACGACGACGCCTTTCTCGACGAGATAGCCCGCCGCCTTCCGCCCCACGTGTCCCTCGCCGTGGAAGGCACAGTCGTCGCCGTATAGGGTTCGACGCGGCCGGTACCATCCCCCGCTCATGGCCCGACCCGAGGACTCTCCGACCGCCCCGGGTGCCCTCGGCGCGGTGCTCGGCGGATTCATCGCCGGGGCGATCGCAGTGGCGATCAGCATCTCGTTCGCCACCCTGATCTTCCGCGATTCCCTGGCGCCGCATCTTCCCATCGGCCTCGGCCTGACGCTGGTCGGTTCGGCGGTTCTGGGGATGATCACCGCCTGGCGCAGCGCGTTCCCCTTCGCAGTCGCCGGAGTGCAGGACTCCACCTCGGCGATCCTGGCGGTAGCGGTGAGCGCCACCGTCGTTGCCGTCGGGGCCAATGCCCTGCCGACCACGGTCGCCCTGATCGCCACCGCCACCGTGGTCATGGGGGTGACAATCTTCCTGGTCGGACAGCTGCGTCTCGGCGAGATCGCCCGATTCATGCCCTTTCCGGTGATCGGGGGCTTCCTGGTGGCGACGGGGTTCCTGCTCATCCAGGGGGCGGCCGGGATCCTGGGGAGGGGCGAGAGCGGTGACGACCTGCTGCGGTTCGAGGCACTGATGCTGTGGGTGCCAGGACTGGTGATCGGCGGGGCGATCTTTGCCGCCGGACGCTACGTCCGCAGCACGCTGGCCACCCCGGTGGCCCTGCTGGCGGTCACGATCCTGTGGCGGGTGGGGATGGTGGTCGCCGGAGTCGGAGCCGACGCGGCAACTACTCGGGGGTGGCTCCTGGGTCCCTTCCCCACCAAGGTCGGTTGGGACCTCAACACGATCGGCAGTATCGCCGACGCCGACTGGGGCCTGGTGGTCGACGCCTGGCTGCCGATCCTGTCCATCGCTCTGGTGTCGGCGATCTCACTGATCCTCCACGTTCACGCCCTGGAGCATGTCTCCGGGATGGACGTCGACGGCAACCGCGAACTCCGCATCGGCGGCCTCGCCGGGATCGCCGCCGGCGCCACAGGAGGACTGCCCGGGTTCATCTACTTTTCCGATTCCAGCCTGCTGTACCGCTTCGGAGGCAAGCGGCGCATCGGGGGGGTCGTCGCGGCGACGGTTCCCCTCGCCGTCCTCGGTCTCGGGAGCACCATTCTCGGGCTGGTCCCGGTGGCGGTGATCGGCGGCGTACTCATCTCCCTGGGGCTGTCGTTCGTCGTCGAATGGCTCTGGGATGCTCGTCACCGCCTGGGACGCATCGATCACGCCCTGGTGTTGATCATCGGGGTCGCCGTGGTGGTAGCCGGCTTCCTCGCCGCCATCGCCCTCGGACTGGTGATCGCCATCGGGCTGTTCGTGGTGCGCTACAGCCGGGTCGATGTGGTGCGCCGCACCTACACGCTGGTCGGAGGCGTCAGCAGCGTCGACCGCCCCCAGGATCAACGCCAGGCGCTGGTCGACCACGGCGATGAGGTTCGGGTCATCGAGGTTCACGGCTTTCTCTTCTTTGGAACCGCCAGCAACCTCTTCGACGAGCAGCGGCTGACCGACGAGAACACGACCCTGCGCACCGTGGTGTACGACCTCCATGGGGTCACGGGGATCGACTCGTCGGCCGTGATGGCGCTGCAACGGCTCGACCGCCGGGCGGTGGACCGGGAGCTCGTCGTGGTCTTCGCCGGCCTCCCGGAGCGGTTCCGACGCTCCATCGCTCGCGCCATCACCGAAGCCCAGACCCCACTACGCGAGTTCGCCGACATCGACTCGGCCCTGCAATGGTGCGAGGACGAGTTGCTCGATCGCCACCTCGGCGGCCACGAGCCGGCTGTCACCGCCGATTTCGCGTTGCTCCTCGGCACGATGTTGCGCGGCACCGAACCGGCCGACGCGGTGTTGCGGAACGCCGATCGGATCGACCTTCCTGCCGGGTCCACGGTCATCAAGGCCGGCGAGCCGCGTCCCGGCCTCTACTTCCTCGCATCGGGACGGCTGTCGGTGCTGTTGCGTCGCCCCGACGGTTCGGTAGTGCGCCTGCGCCAGATGCTGAGCGGCACCGTGATCGGCGAGATCAGCCTCTACCGCGGCGGCGGTGCCGCCGCCGATGTGATCGCCGACACCGATTGTGTGCTGTGGCACCTGGCCATCGACGACATCGAGCGGCTCGAGGACACCGACCCAGCGGCGGCGGCGGCGGTCCATCGGTTCGCTGCCGCCATCCTGGCGGAGCGACTGGTGCACTCCAATCAGCGAATGAGGGGGTGAGCGAATAGGTCGCTCACCCCTCCGCTAAACCGCGGGCGGCTCGGGCTTGGAGAGTCGCTCGCTCGGCGGTATCAACTCACGAAGCGGCGCCGCCTCCTCGGGGGGCAGCTCGATGAGCGCCCGTGAGGCGTCCGCCCAGGACTCCCCCAGGACCCTGGTGCGCCACAGATGCCCCCCGATGATCTTTACCGAGGACATCACTGGAACAGCCAGCACCACCCCCCAGAATCCGGCCAGGGAGGCACCAAGGACCAGTCCGAGGATGATGGCTGCCGGATGGATCCGCACGGTCGCCCGAAGCACCGTCGGGCTGATGAAATGGTTGTCGACCTGCTGCACGATCAGGGCAACGAGACCTGCCCACGCCGCGGTCTGCAGGTCGCGGGTAGCCAGGGCAACCAGCACTCCCAGGATGCCGCCCACCCAAGGTCCGACGAATGGAATGATGTTGAGGAAGCCGGCGATCATCCCGATGAGCAGCCAGAACGGCAGCCCGATCGCCCAGAACCCGAAGCTGGTCATCACCCCGACGATCAGCGCCACCAGGAGCTGACCGCGCAGAAACCCGCCGATGGCCAAGCCGAGCTCGCGAGCGACGAAGGTCACCTCGCGGCGGTGCCGCTCCGGAACCAGCGACACCATCTTGGTGCGCACCCGGGGAAGATCGATGAGCAGGTAGAAGGCGATCACGGGTGCCAGGAGAAGGAGGAACACCGCCTCCAACACCCCGAGGGTCACATCGAAGATGCGGCGTAGCTGGTCGTCGAAGAAGTCGCCATCACCTTCCGACATCTGGTCGCGCAGTTCCTCGAAGGAAGGAAGATCGAGGTCGTCGAACCCCACGTCGGCGGCGAAGTTCTGCAGGTCCGCGATCAGATCGTCGTAGATGGTGGGAAAGTTGTCGGCCAGTTCCTGGCCCTGGGAGGTGATCGAGGGCAGCACCAGAAACCCGAGCAGAGTGAGCACCCCCATGAGGACGACGTAGGAGGCGCAGGACCCGAGCCAACGGGCAATACCCCGGCCGTGCAGTCTGGTCACCACCGGGTTGAGCAGGTAGATGATCGCGATGGCGATCACTATCGGTGGGACTATCAGCCAGATCTGGCCGATGATCCACAGGACGACCCCGAACAGAAGCAAGGTCCCGAGGAGACTCCAGGCCGCAACGCCGAGGCGTCGCAACCGCGAGTCGTTCATCCGGAGCTGCCGTCGCCGAGGCGGCGATCCACACCGCGGCGCCGCGCCTCCTCGCGCAGCCGGCGCAGCCG
>CAYTTU010000141.1:0-8379 GCA_964440905.1 uncultured Acidimicrobiia bacterium
TCGTTGTAGCGGGGGGAGGATTTGAACCAGACACGGAGCGGCCCGAAGGGCCACCTCGGAGGGTCCCGGGGCGACCGGGAAGGGCGCACCGGAACCCTCCCGCTCCGCCGTAGGCGGACCAAAAGCGGAGACCCCCTCGAGAGAGGGGGTCTCGTGTCGTAGCGGGGGGAGGATCTGAACCAGACATGGAGCGGCCCGAAGGGCCACCTCGGAGGGTCCGGGGCGACCGGGACGGGCGGACCGGAACCCTCCCGCTCCGCCATAGGCGGACCAAAAGCGGAGACCCCCTCAAGAGAGGGGGTCTCGTGTCGTAGCGGGGGGAGGATTTGAACCTCCGACCTTCGGGTTATGAGCCCGACGAGCTACCAGGCTGCTCCACCCCGCGTCGTATCGCACAAGTGTACGGCCCCTTCCCCCGGTACGCAAAGGTGCCGCCGACGCGCCGAATAGGCGGCGGCTAGCCTTTCGCAGCCCGCAACGGGGCGTTCGTAGGGGGTTTCCAGTTGGAATCTGGCGGGTGCAGCGCGGGGGTCGCATGACCACCGCAGCGGTGTCCCTGGACGGGATCAGCAAGCGTTTCGGCGACGTGATCGCCGTCGACGGCGTGTCACTGGACATCGAAGATGGTGAATTCTTCTCGCTGCTGGGGCCATCCGGATCCGGCAAGACCACATGTCTGCGGATGATCGCCGGCTTCGAGGAGCCCACCGCCGGGCGGGTGCTGCTCCATGGCTCCGACGTCACCGGTCTGGCCCCGTATCAGCGCGACGTGAACACCGTGTTCCAGGACTACGCCTTGTTCCCCCACATGACGGTGGCGGAGAACGTCGGGTACGGACTCATGGTGCGAGGCGTCGACAAGGCGGAACGATCTCGTCGGGTGGGCGAGGCCCTGGACATGGTCCACCTCGGGGCCCTGGGCGAGCGCAAGCCGGGCCAGCTCTCCGGCGGTCAGCGGCAGCGGGTGGCCCTGGCCCGGGCGCTGATCAACCGACCCAAGGTGATCCTGCTCGATGAGCCGCTGGGCGCCCTTGACCTGAAATTGCGCCACGCCATGCAGATCGAGCTCAAATCGATCCAGCGCGACGTCGGACTCACCTTCATCTACGTCACCCACGACCAGGAGGAGGCGCTCAACATGAGCGACCGCCTGGCGGTGTTCAACCACGGGAGGATCGAACAGATCGGCCTACCCCAGGAGGTCTACGAGACCCCGCGCACCGCCTTTGTCGCCGGTTTCGTCGGGGTCTCCAACGTGGTTCCTCCTTCGCTGGCCGAGGCGCTCACCGGGCGCGCCGAGGCGTTCACCGTCCGCCCGGAAAAGATCTCGCTGCACGTCACCGGAGCACCGCCGGCCGATGCCAACACCTGCGACGTGAGTGGAACAGTGGTCGACGTGATCTACCTCGGCATGTTTACGAGATATGCCGTCGAGGTAGCCCATGGGACCACCCTCGAGGTGGTTCGGCAGAACCTCGATGCGGCCCACCGGGAACGGGGACTCCTCGGAGCCCCCGTCCACCTGCAGTGGGCCCGCGAGTCCTGCCGGTACCTCTCTGAGGGTTCAACGGAGGAGAACCAAGGAGGAAAGAAATGACCAAGCGCCGCATTCTGGCGCTGGTGATGCTCGTCGCTCTGGTAGCGGCGGCCTGCGGTGACGACGACGCCACCACCGGTGGCCCCATCACCGAGATCGGTGACGGCGAAGGTGCCGTCTCGATCATCGCCTGGGCGGGCTACATCGAGCGCGGCGACACGGATCCCAACTTCGACTGGGTGACCCAGTTCGAGGCGGACACCGGTTGCATCGTGAGCGTGAAGACCGCCGCCACTTCGGACGAGATGGTTTCCCTGATGCAGGGCTCCAACGACTACGACCTGGTGACGGCGTCCGGTGACGCCAGCCTCCGGCTCGTCGCTGGCGGCACGGTGCAGGAAGTGAACATCGACCTGATCCCGTCGTGGGACAAGGTCGACCCGCGCCTCCAGGAGGCGCCGTGGCACTTCGTCGACGGCAAGCACTACGGCGTTCCTTACCAGTACGGGACGAACGTGCTCATGTACAACACCGAGGTGTTCGGCGACACGCCGCCCACCTCGTGGGACGTCGTGTTCGAAGAGATGACCCTGCCCGATGGTGAGAGCAATGCTGGGCGTGTCTCGGCCTATGACGGCGCGATCTACATCGCCGATGCGGCGCTCTACCTGAAGCATCACCAGCCCGAGCTGGGGATCACCGATCCCTACGCATTGAACCGTGACCAGTTCAACGCGGCTCTGGAGGTGTTGCGTGGACAGCGTGAGCTGGTGTTCCGCTACTGGCACGATGCCTTCATTCAGATGGACGACTTCACCAATGAGGGCGTCGCGGCATCGGGCTCGTGGCCGTTCCAGGTGAACATCCTGAAGGCCGGCGGTGCCCCCATCGCAAGCGTGGTTCCCGTAGAGGGAGCCACCGGATGGGCCGACACCACGATGATGCACGCCAACGCGCCTCATCCGAACTGCGCCTACAAGTGGCTCGACTGGTCGCTGAATGAGAAGCTCCAGGGTGACCTGGCAGCTTGGTTCGGCACCGTTCCGGCGAACCTGGATGCATGCACGGGCAATGCGCTGCTGGGCGACACCGGTTGCGAGACCAACGGCCTGGGCGACTTCGATCGGATCCTGTTCTGGAGGACGCCACAGGCGGACTGCTTCGGAGCGGGCGGCGAATGCGTCGCTTATCACGAGTGGGTGACCGCCTCGGTGGCGGTGATCGGCGGCCGGTAACGGCATGAGCGGAGCCGGGGGCCACGGGGCCCCCGGCTCTCACCACCCTCACCCCATGGTCAGCCAGAGCACCACCGCGGGTCGCATGACCCGCCTATCCGGGGCGCTGCATCGCCGCCCCCGGCTGCGGCTTGCCCTGCTATTGGGAGTACCCCTGCTGTGGCTGGTCGGGGTCTATGGCGGCTCACTACTTGCTCTTCTGTCGCAGTCGTTCTTCAGCCTCGACGAGTTCTCCGGAACCATCAACCGCAGCCTCACAATGAAGACGTGGGGCAACCTGTTCACCGACTCCAACATCTCCATCGCTATCCGCACCGTCACCATGGCGACGGCAGTCACCATCGGATCGGCGATCCTCGCCTTTCCCATCGCCTACTACACCGTGCGATATTCCGGACCCCGGCTGCGGGGGGCGTTCTTCGTCCTGATCCTCATCCCACTGTGGTCGTCCTACCTGGTGCGGGTCTACTCCTGGAAGCTGATACTGGCCCGCGAAGGGATCCTGTTCTGGTTCGTCGACACGCTCGGCCTGAACTTCCTACTCGACGCCGCACTCTCGGCGCCGGGAATCGGCGGGCCGTCACTGTCGGCGTCCGCCCTGGGCCAATTCATCGTGTTCACCTACATCTGGCTGCCGTACATGATTCTGCCGATCTACACCGCCTTGGAGCGGGTGCCCCGGTCATACCTCGAGGCTTCGGCAGACCTAGGGGCGCGGCCCCGCCAGACGTTCCGCACCGTGATCTGGCCGCTCGCCATCCCCGGCATCGCCGCCGGTTCGATCTTCACCTTCTCCCTCACCCTCGGTGACTACATCATCCCGACCATCATCGGCGACTCGTCACCGTTCATCGGTCTGGCGATCTACTCCTATCAGGGGGTCGCGGGAAACCTGCCGCTGGCGGCGGCCTTCGCGTTCGTGCCCATCGTGATCATGGGGATCTACCTCTACCTCGCCCGACGCGCCGGAGCATTCGAGGCGCTATGAGCCGACTAACCCGCGCCCGACGCCATCTGGGACTCCGCCTCTCCACCTGGGGTGTGCTCCTGTTCCTGCACTTCCCGATCGGAATCGTGGCGCTCTATGCATTCACCACGGAGGACTCGGCATTCAGCTTCCCTCCGCCCGGACTCACGCTGGGGTGGTTTCAGGTGGCCTGGAACAACGGTGCGGTGCGCGACGCTCTCTACTTGTCGCTGCGGGTGGCGGCGACCGCCACCGCGGTGGCTCTGGTGCTGGGGACCATGGCGGCCGCGGCGGTGTGGCGCCGGCCATTCTTCGGGCGGGAAGCGGTGTCGCTCTTCATCGTGCTGCCCATCGCCCTGCCCGGGATCATCACGGGTATCGCGCTGCGCTCGGCGATCTCGCTCGGCAACATCCCGTTCTCCTTTTGGACGATCGTGATCGGCCACGCCACTTTCTGCGTGGCCATCGCCTACAACAACGTGGTGGCCCGGATGCGGCGCACCTCACCGTCGCTGCTCGAGGCGTCTGCCGATCTCGGCGCTAACGGATTCCAGACCTTCCGCCATGTGCTGCTTCCCCAGATCAGGCCCGCATTGATCGCCGGGGGAATGCTGGCCTTTGCGCTGTCATTCGATGAGGTGATCGTGACCACTTTCACCGCCGGGAACCAGCAGACCCTGCCGATCTGGATCTTCTCCTCGTTGGTGCGTCCCCGGCAGCGGCCAATGACCAACGTGGTGGCCCTCTTCGTGTTGGCACTGACCTTCATCCCGATCGTGCTGGCAACCCGGCTGACGAGGAATACGGAGGGCTGAAGCCAGTCGTCAGTCGTCAGTCGTCAGTCGATCCCGATGCCCGATGCCCGATACCAGACCCGGAGACCGGAGACCGGAGACCGGTGCCGCCAGATTCCGGACTCTGGACTCCAAACTCCAAACTCTGGCTCTGGACTCAGGACTCAGGGACTCAGCGCTTCCTCCAGCAACTCCTGCGCCTGGGCGATGAGCCGCTGCGCCTCCTCCACCTCTTCCTGATAGGTGGCAAGGTCGGCACTGCGCAGGGCGGCTTCGGCTCGGGCGAAGGCGGCGTCGGCCCTGGTGAGCAATTCGGCCACTGCCGCGGTGACGTCGTCGGGAAGGTCGTCACCGGGGTCGGTGGGATCGTCGACCACCGGGGCGTCTCCGAACACCGCAGCGAGCGCCTCGGCCAGGGTGTCCCGCATGGCGATGCGATCCCCGAAGGCGACCACGACGAACTTGAACTCGGGCAGCGCGGTGCTGCTGGTGCCCGTCCCCGCGGCGCTGCGCGCCGCGATGTAGATCGGCTGCACGTACAGGATCGACTCCTGGATCGGCACCACCAGCATGTTGCCCTGGATCACCTGGGAGCCCTGCTGGTCCAACAACGTGAACTCGCGGGCGATGTCGGGGTTCTGGTTGATCCGGGCACCGACCTGTCCGGGGCCATCGACGAACGAGTCTCGGGGCAACTGGAAGTCGATCAGGTCGCCGTACGTCTCGAAGTCCGACTTGGCCACCAGGAACGACACCATGTTGGGCCGGGTGGCGGCGGTGAACGACTGCAGCGCAAGGTAGGAGAGGTCCTCCTCCCCGGGCAGTGACATGAGCAGGTAGTAGGGGACCATCGGCCGGCTCGCCTCGGTGAACGACACCCGCATGTCGTCGCGGGGCGTGGTGGAGGGATCGCGGGCGATCTGCCAGGGGTCGCCGTTGTTGAAGAACACGCGCGAGTCGGTGACGTGGTACCGGGTGTACACGTCGGACTGCACCCGGAACAGATCCTCAGGGAAGCGAAGATGCTCGGTGAGTCCTGAGGGCATCTCGTCGCGCGTGGAGAACAGGTCGGGGAAGATCGAGCGATACGCCCGGATCAGCGGGTCGGTCTCGTCGACGACGAAGAACCGCATCGTGCCGTCGTAGGCGTCGACCGTGGCCTTCACCGAGTTACGGATGTAGTTGAAGTCGGAGGGCAGTGTCGAGTTGGCCCGGCTCAGCCGCCCGGTGGCGGGGATCCCCTGGGCGGTCGCCGCCACCTCACCTGCCGGCGTCGAGTACGGGAACCGATCGGTGACCGTGTACAGGTCCTGCACCCACACCAGGCGCCCATCGAGCACCACCAGGTAGGGATCGGAGTCCGGGTAGAGGAACGGCGCCGCCTTGGTGATGGCATCGCGCAGATTGCGCACCAGGAGCACCTTCGACTCAGAGGTGATCTGGCCGGAGATGAGGGTGTTGACGTCGGCGAAGCGGAGGGCGAACGCGGCGCGGCGCACGATCGAACCCGCCTCGATGCCGCCCACGCCGTCGTAGGAGTTGTAGTTGACGGTCTCCTCACCGGCCGACTCCACCGGCGAGTCGACCTCGCGCTCCTGGGTGCCGACGATCACCCACGAGCCGGAGGCGAAGTCCTCACCGAAGTAGATCCGGGGCTGGGTGATGGCGAGCAGGGGTGCCACCCCCTCCTCGGGCTCGATGTCCTTGACCAGGAAGTCGGGCTGGCCTTCGGTGGTCACGGTGTTGGCCGGGCTGAGCACCGAACCGAAACCGTGGGTGAAGACCAGGTGGCGGTTGACCCAGCCGGCGTCAGGGATGCCGGCGTCGTCGAGTTCGCGCGCAGCGAGCATCACCTGGGTGAGGACGCCGTCGACGTCGTAGCGGTCGACGTCGACATCGCTGAACTGATAGAACGGCCGCAGCTCCTGGAGCTGGCGGTACGTGGCGAGCAGCACCGCCGGATCCCACAACCTGACGTTGTCGATAGTCGAGGCGTTTTCCGCCACGACCTCGGCGTCGAGCTCGGTATCGGCGGCAAAGGATCGAATCTCGACCCCATGGAGCCCGTAGCCCACCCGGGTGAAGGCGATGTTGCGCTCCACGTAGGGGAGCTCCTTGTTGATCTCATCGGGCTGCACCGAGAAGCGCTGCACCACCGCCGGCCAGATTCCGCCCAACGCCACCGAGGTGACCAGCCATAGTCCGAATGCCACCGCCGGGAGGGTCCAGCCGCGAATCCGGCTGTTCACCAAGAGCATGATCGCCGCCACCACCGAGATCCCGATCAGCAGGTTGAGGGCGGGGAGCTGGGCGTTGACGTCGGTGTAGGTGGCGCCGAACACCGCCCCGCGGCTGCTGTACAGCAGGTCGTAGCGGTCCAACCAGTACCCGCCCGCCTTGAGGAGGGCCAGGATCGCCAGCAGCACCGAGAGGTGCACCTTGACCCCGGGGGCCACCATCTGGCGACGCGGCGTCACCTGGATCCCACCGTTGAGGTAGTGCAGGGCCGCCACCACCAGCAGGGTGATCAGGAAGAACTGGAACCCCCACCCCATGAGGTCACGGAAGAACGGCACCTCGAACACGTAGAAGCCGACATCGCGTCCGAACACCGGATCGAGGGTGCCGAAGTCCTGGCGGTTGCGATACAGCAGCCAGTGCTCCCACCACGCCCCGGCGCCGAGGCCGATGAGGAGTCCGAAGAACCCGGCCACCGCCAGGCGGAACCCGAGTACCCGGCGCGACACCCACGCCTGGAACCGCTCCACGATCTCCTCGTCGGGACTGCCCGCCACCAGCGACTGCCGAGGGGCGAGACGGTCCGCCAGCACCAGGTTGATGAACATCAGCACAAAGGCCACCGCGGTGGCCACCAGCACCAGGGTCACCTGGCTGAAGGTGAGGGTGGTCCACACCGGGGAGAACCCAACCGAGTCGAACCACAGGTAGTCGGTCCAGAAGGTCGCCAGACCGCGCAGCGACAGCATCAGGAACACGAAGACGATCCCCAGGATCGTGATGAGGCGCCGACTGCGGGTGGGGGGACGGCGACGACGAATCGGTATCGGAGAGGGGTCGCGTTCGATCATTGTGCTGCAGTGTACGGCCGGAACGCGTTAGGCCGGGCGGGCCGGGCCGGTCGCCCGACTCCCGACTCCCGTCTCCCGCAAGAGTCATCCGACGCCACGACCCGACGCAGGGACCTCATTCGCTGGGTTCTGACGGGCGACGGGCGACGGGCGACGGAGGCGGTGACCGGAGACTGGTGACTTCCCGGGCCGACCTCAGCCCGGCGCCAACGTGCACCCACACCCCAGGTGTGCCGGGGGGATCCGGGTGCCGTCGGGGGGGTCGCCCGAGGGGTCCCATACCGCACCGGTGGCGGCGGGGCAGTCGGAGCAGGGATGACCCTCGGTGACGCCGCGCACCTCCCGGTAGCCGCCCTCGACCAATGCGGCGAGCAGCTCGTCGTGATAGGCGGCATCGACGATGGCCCGCACCCAGCGTTCGCACTCGTCGGTGCGCCACGACCGGAACACCTTGCCCAGGCGGGTGGCGGAGGCGTCGGCGCCACCCTCGCCGCCCACCGCGGTGCGTAGCTGTGAGGTGAGCTCCTGGGACATCATCGCCATGAGGCGGCGGGCCCGGTCACTTCCCGAAGGTGCGTCCACCTCCACCCCGGCCAGAGCGCGGGCAGCGTCGACCCCGCCGTTGCCGGCGCGCTGGATGGCGTGCTCCAGGGAGGGAGTGATCTCGGCGAGGATGCTGCGGGCGTCGGGAGACCAACCCTTGGTCTTCAGTGCCTCGATGGCGGCCGCCTGGAGGTCGACGATGCGCCGTTTCAGG